>JAGVJQ010000059.1 GCA_020051015.1 Gammaproteobacteria bacterium | reverse complement strand
TTTATCATCCATCATTTTTTTTAATTGTTGTGGAGTTATTGTTTCAACAGCCATATTAATCTCCTCTTTAACTATAATTATAACCCGTAACGACTGATATTGTCCTGATTTTATTTAACAACATGCTACAATGTTATCTTTCGTAATCAAAGAGTTGTATCTTTCAAATAGATGCACTATAGTTAATGATTATCGTTCTCAAAAAGAAATTAGGAGTCTATTATGTTAGGAATTGGTGATAAATTTCCAGCTTTTAATTTGAAGGCCGTTGTTTCTAATGACATGAAAAATGCTTTTGTTGATATTCATAACGAAACATATAAAGGCAAATGGTTAGTAGTATTCTTTTGGCCTAAAGATTTTACCTTTGTTTGCCCAACTGAAATTGTAGCATTTGGAAAATTGACCAAACAGTTTGCTGATCGTGATGCACAAGTATTAGGGGCAAGCACAGATAGTGAATTTGTACACTTAGCATGGCGCACCCATAAAGATGATTTAAAAGATTTGCCATTTCCAATGTTGTCAGATATCAAACGTGAATTATCTGCCGATTTAGGCATTATTGATCGAGAAGCAGGGGTTGCTCAACGTGCAACTTTCGTGGTCGATCCACATGGAATTATACGTTTTGTTATGGTGACGGATTTAAGTGTTGGCCGTAATCCAGATGAAGTTTTACGTGTATTGGATGCATTACAATCCGATGAATTGTGTCCATGTAATTGGCACAAAGGTGAAGAAACCATTCATATCTAATGATGAGGTTTAAATTAGAGGGCACATACCCATCATACCTCAACTTGAGGTATGATGGGTATATATGCCCTTTGCTTTTTAATTAAGAATATCGAGGTATTTTATGTCATTTGATGCTTTATTAGATAGTTTCCCAGAGTATGCCAAAGACATTAAGCTTAATGTATCATCAGTATTAACCGAAGCTGGCTCAATGGGTTTAACACCAAAACAAATCGCCGGTATTGCTTTAGCATCTGCTTATGCTACCAAATCACAAGGCGTGATTGAAAATGTGCAGCAGCATGTTGCTAACCATTTAACTGAAATGGATATCAATGCAGTGAAAGGCGCGACGGCATTAATGGCGATGAATAATGTTTATTATCGCTTTACACATATGGTTAGTGATCACAGTTATCAAACCATGCCAGCTAAATTACGCATGAATATTTTGCGTGGGCATGGTGTCGCTAAAGAAGATTTTGAATTATATTCATTAGCGGTGTCGGCAATTAATGCCTGTCAAATGTGTATTGATTCACATGTTAATGAAGTAGTAAAACATGGTATTAGCAAAGATGGTGTGCAATCAACCATTCGTATTGCTGCTAGCATTGCGGCATTAGCACAAGTGATGATTATTGAAAATAAGGCATAGGTCATATTTAAGACGAACATATTTTTAAATTTAGGGATAAAACGGGATTAACACTATCTAATCCTAAAGGTGCATATGATGAAGCATCGCAAATATGGCGATATTAATGTTGAAGAATTTACCTGGCATGAAGTCAGAAATGATGTAAAAACGGCGAACCCAATTCTAGCCAATCTAATTGATAGATTTGAGCCTAGTAATAAATATACTTTTTTAAAAGTGCGATATTTATTTGGTGATCGTATTCTCAATCAAGGTTTAACTCATCTACCATTAAAAAGTGGTGGTACCGTACCACTTATGCATAGCAAAGTCCCAGAAGTTTTACGTGAAAAATTAGGGCATCGCATGGTTCCAATGGGGTTATTACTTTCAAAATCAATTGAAGTATTTTATGAAACCGACGAACGCGTGATGCCATCCAAATTGTTTGGAGCAGGTTCATTGATTGGGCTATGGGAAGCATTTGATCCACCTCCAACTGAATTTTTACGCAGCATATGGAATTTATCAGCGGGGGCACGTTCAATTTGTATGTTGCCAAGTATTTCAGAAACAGGATCTCATGCAAAGTTGCGGCGTGATTTCGGCGTTACAGCTTATCCACCAAAAACGTTGCTAAATCACAGTAATGTTTTTGTCGAATTATGTCGTGGCGCAGCAGAATGCAATAATTGGTTTTGTGATGTATTGTTTTTTACTGATAAATGGCTGGAAAATCCAAAAGATAATTTAGGGTTTTTACAACTACATCATTATTGGTTACAAGAAGCATGGAAACAATCCATAAATGGTCGCAATCAAATGAGTTATGATGTGGCGTGGGAAGTTTTTTCGCGAGAGGTGACACGTCGAAATTGGAAACCTCGTGCACATGTCATAAATATTATTAAACACTTGCTATCAATTGGAGAAGGTATTTTTCCAGGTTTTATTCCTGCAACGGATGAAACTGCTGCACCAATAAAGTTTCTGCAAGATTGTTATATTAATAGCTATCAACTAAAAGATTATGCGCCGATTATTATTGTTCCACATCACTTACGCGAATTAACTACCCCCGTCTATTATTCGTTATCATTGCCGACGCAATTAGAACATGCACCTAAAGCAAAAAATTCGCCCACCATTATTGGTGATATTCGCGAACTAAAAATGTTAATGAATGTATTGATCAATAGTATGAGTGATAGTCACCATCACTATGATTTTTTTCATTGCGAAGAGGATCAGTTTGGTGAAATACAACATGTTAGTGATATGCCCATTACTGATCCTCGGTTAATGATGTATCCTGCCGAATATGGTGAACGACGATTCCCTGATAATAGTGCGTTTCTACGCGGCTGTATCAAAATATCTAAAATTAAAGAAAACCTAATTATGCCCTTTATGCAAAATTATGCTTAAATAAAATTTCGATAAGTATATTTAATAAAATCCAGAGCTTTTTCATAGATGGAATGATCAATATTTAACGTCAAGATCTGGTCAAAGTGATATGCCATCGTTGATATTTGAATGGTATCATCGCTATTACCCATCACTGCTATCATCATCTGTGATATGCGAGACATAATTAACGAATTAAGAATTAATTGCTCTTTTTCTGATGCATCGACATAGGCCTCTTCAGGATGATAAAAAATATTTACTTTATTACTAATCAATGGAAAAACGCTATTAAACATATCTTGTTCTTCGTTTGTCATGGGTGGCAGTAAATAGCCAAAAAGATGTTCTTGTATGACATATAACTGATAGGTGCGCCAACGATAACGCAGATTTTTATTAAAATGTGCGCTTTCAATTTTCTGCTCGAATAGCCCTGTTAAAGACGTAATAAGATAATTACCATAGTCAGTTAATAAGTCGTGATTTATTTCTCGTACTTGAATATCAATTAACTTATCAAGTTGTTGGCAATGATAGTCAGGTTCATTTAGTAAATGAATATTTTTATTTAATATGATGGCAACAAAATCATCTAATAATCGAGTATTTAATACCGATAGATATTGATACAATGTTTCATAAAATCTGACGGCAATAAAGTCTTTACTATATTTTCCATGTTTTTCTACAGCAATATAACAATAAAAACGGCGTAATGTATTACCAAGAAAGTGGTTATCTTGACTGACTTCAAAGCCAAAAGGGGAAATAACATCTACTTTAATTTGTAATTCATCACTAACTAAATTGGCAACTTGTGAAAGTATTTCGCGCCAATACTTGTTATTGAATTGTTGATTGCGGAAAAGTAAATCTTTTAACGAAGTAGATTGTCTAGTTTCGAAGGTGTGTGTGGTTACGTCCATGTTTCTTGCATCGCTCGTTTTGTCATAAAACAAGGTATTGTGTTTATGGTGCTTTTTTAAGCATCACTTACAATACCAACCTCAATTCCATTTAACGGTACTGGAATCAAACATAAAAACTTTTGTGCTATTAATAATTAATAACCAAGATCATGTTTGTCCAGAAATTATACCACAAAAGATCAAAAAGTAAACATCAAATTAATTATTAATGATATTCGGCATTAAAAATAATGACTTATCTGCAAATTTTGCTGCTGAGTGCGCACTAAATATGCTATGATTTACGCCTAGCAAATTGTAAACAGATCCAAATATTTTAAATTTACTTAAAACAATAATGAGTTTTTAAATTGCAAAGACCTACTCGTACTGATTTTCAAATTTTATTAAAATTAGCTATTCCATTAATTTTAACGGGTGCTATTGAAGCGTCCATTGGTTTTTTTTCGACTTTTTTTCTAGCGCGCCTAGGTAAACAAACTTTAGCGGCTGGAGGTTTGGTGGGTTGGTTTTTTGCAACATTGATGGTAGTACTTTGGGGGACATTAACGGCAGTTAGCGTGCTTGTTTCGCGTAAACATGGTGAAAAAAATAATAAAGCTATTTCATTAGTATTACGTGATTCATTGATATTAATTAGTCTTATTGTCATTCCCATATTCTTCCTTTTGCGACACATGGCTCCCATCTTTGGCTGGGCTGGGCAGGGACAGGATATTGTTCATTTGGCGAAGGCCTATTTGAATGGTTTAGCCTGGGGGGTATTACCTGATTTTGTAGGATTAGTATTAACTCAATTTTTGATTGGATTGGGACATACGAGAACCAGTATGTTTTTTACCTTGATTTGGGTGCCAATCAATATTATCAGTAATTATGCATTAGTATTCGGTAAATTTGGTTTACCCGCTTTGGGAATTGCAGGTATTGGTTGGGGTATGACATTTAGCTATTGGGTTGCGGCGATTGGATTGATAATTTATATCGTTAGTCGTGCTGAATATCGTTGTTATTTCCCTGAAATGTTTAAGTTCTCACGACTGCAATATCTAAAAGAAATTCTATATATTGGCCTGCCAATGGGGGGCATGTTTTGTCTGGAAATCGGATTTTTCTTTGTAGTGGCATTAGTTATGGCGCATTTTGGCAGCCAAGTTTTAGCGGCCAATCAGATTATTATGCAGTACTTAGGCATGTTGACCTCTGTTACTTTTAGTATTGCTGGGGCGATTACCGTTCGTATGGGACATATGTTAGGTGCTAAAGAGCCAGCGGCAGCAGAACGAGCAGCAATGGCAGGTGTTTGGATTGCAGTTTTATATACGGCAGTTATTGCGGTGTGTTGTTGGTTATTGCCTAACTATTTGATCTCGTTAGATTTTGATATCAATAATCCAAATAATGCCATGGTAGTAAAATTGGCACGTGAATTTTTTGCGGTCTGTGCATTCTTCCAGTTATTTGAAGCGGTACGGATTCCTCTCTATGGCGCTTTACGTGCATTGAAAGACACGCATTTCACTTTTATCACATCTTGTATTAGTTTTTGGTTAATTCCATTGCCGATTGGATATTTACTAGGTTTTGTTTTAAATTGGCAAGGGGTTGGTGTTTGGTGTGGTATGGCATTAGGGGCGTTGGCGGGGGCATTTATATTGGGACAACGGTTTACATACAAGATGAAACAGTGCTACGCGTTATGAAAATAAATAGCACAAGCGGGGCCCCGGAGCTGCGGGTATCCCGCCGTGCTCGCAAGCTCCGCGCGACGGGAGCCCTCCCTACGCTCCGCCCGCTTGACTTTTATTATTTATAACGCATGCGCTTGATAAAGATCATAGTTATTTGATAATAGTTCTTATTTACATTCTTGAGAAAATCTGGCATAATGCTGTACATTAATTGACAGCACTCCTTCTCAATAGAAAGAATAACATGACACAAAACTATAAAGTTGGCCAAGTCTATAAAATTCGCCGATTAGCTAAGGCTATCGACAAGAGTTTTCGTAGTAAATTATTATCTATGGGTTTAATGCCAGGCACACAATTTCAAATCGTAAGTATTGCTCCATTTGGCGATCCCATTCAAATGCGTGTGCATGATTTTGCTTTAAGCTTACGTAAAAAAGAATTGGCTTTACTTGAGTTAGAGCTGTTACAGCCATGAATCATCAAAACGTGAAAACAATTGCGATAGTCGGTAATCCTAATTGTGGGAAAACGACCTTATTTAACAAATTGACCGGTAGTCAACAAAAAATTGGTAATTGGGCTGGCGTTACGGTTGAACGTAAAGAAGGTATTTTAAATTATAAAAATAAACAACTAACATTGGTTGATTTACCTGGCGTATATAGCTTAAGTGTACCGAGTGTTGCTAGCGCATTAGATGAGTTAATTGCTTGTCGTTACATTTTATCTGGCGAAGCGGACGTTATTGTTAATATCATTGA
>JAGVJQ010000145.1 GCA_020051015.1 Gammaproteobacteria bacterium | reverse complement strand
ATCATTTATTTCAATATGAGCAAACTCGCTTGCGCGATACGGTTTTTTACCAATTTATGGGCACATCCAAGATAAGTTATGCCGATAATATTCGTGTTCAAGATGGCGATATTATTTCTATTCAAGCAGATTGTTTTCATTTTCCATTAGTCAATGAAGTTAAGAAGGCGGTACAACCATCGTTTAACCATGTTAAATATATAGGATAAGAAAATCATGAATATACAAAAAATCAATGTTGCTATTTTAGGAACGGGAAATATCGGTGCTGATTTAATGATGAAGGTGCTAAAATCCCCTTATCTTGAGTGTAAGGCCTTTATAGGAAGAAATGCCAATTCAAAAAATATTGAGCTGGCATCAAAGTTGAATGTTCCCACTTCTATCAATGGCATTAAAGAAATTGAAGATAATCCATCACAGTACGACATTGTGTTTGATGCAACCTCTGCACAAGACCATATCGTACATGCAGATATTTTGAATAAACTTGATATCCCGGTGATTGATTTAACGCCAGCAAAAATTGGCTCAATTTGCGTGCCTATTATTAATGGCAAAGACATTATTAATAAACGAAATATTAATTTAATTACCTGCGGTGGTCAGGCCTCCATGCCAATTGTCCATGCTATTGCTAATGTCGAACCGAATATTGACTATATTGAGGTTGTGACTACCGTCGCGTCAGTGTGTGCCGGACCTGCAACGCGAGCTAACCTTGATGAGTATTTAAATACGACAGAGTTCGCTTTAAAGCAATTTAGTGGCTGCAATAATGTAAAAGCGATGTTGAATTTAAATCCTGCCGTACCCGAAATGAATATGCAAGTCACGATTAAAGCCATCATTAAAGAGCCTAACCTGGATAACATTAAACAATCAGTACAAGAAGTTTCTGAGAAGGTTAAAAAGAATATGCCAGGCTATGAGCTGTTAATTGAGCCAAAAATGGAAGGTAATCAAGTTGTCACCATGCTACGAATTACTGGGGCCGGTGATTATTTGCCTAAATATGCAGGTAGTTTAGATATTATCACACAAGCCGCTATCACTACGGCAGAGCATTTTGCACAAATATCAAAAAATATTCATTAAGGATAAACTGATGAAAAAGGCTATAACAATTAGCGATCCAACATTACGTGATGGTAATCATGCGGCAAAACATCAAATTAATTTAGAGCAGATTGCTGCTTATACTAAAATGGCTGATGAAGTGGGTATTGATATCGTCGAAGTAGGACATGGCTGTGGCTTGGGTGGTTCCTCATTACAATTTGGGCGGAGCCTCCATTCCGATCAAGAAATATTACGTTGTGCAAGGAATCAATTGAAGCATTCGAAATTAGGTATTCACATTATTCCAGGTATTGGTCGTAAATCCGATGTTGATATCGCTATCACCGAAGGCGTGGATGTATTTCGAGTGGGTTCTCATTGCACAGAGGCAGATACCACACGTAATTTGATTGAGTATATCAATAAAAAAGATAAAGTAGTTTTTGGTGTATTGATGATGTCACATATGGCGGATGAAAGCCTTCTGCTAAAAGAAGCCGCCAAAATGGTGAGTTATGGTGCGCATGGTATTATTTTAATGGATTCAGCCGGTGCTTTAACACCTATTGATGTTAAAAATAGAGTATCAACTTTGATGCAACTATCGGTAGCAATCGGCTTTCATGCGCATAATAACTTGGGATTATCTGTTGCGAATAGTGTGGCTGCTGTTGAAAGTGGTGCAACCATTGTTGATGGGACCGCACGAGGGTATGGGGCAGGTGCTGGTAATACACCTATTGAATTATTAGCCGTTGTTTTAGATAAGTTGAATTATAAAATTAATGTTGATTGCAACAAAATTCTTGATGCCGCAGATTATACTGAAAAGCATCTTATCGATAAAACCCCAAGTAACACTACGTCAACGATAGCCAGTGGTCTTAATGGTGTTTTCTCAGGATTTGCAAAGCATGTTGAAAAAGCAGCTAACGATAATGGATTGGATACAAAAATAATTTATCGTGAGCTAGGTAAGAGAAAAGTAGTGGCTGGACAAGAAGATGTGATTATGGATGTTGTTCAGAGTTTACTAAACGAAAGAAGCGTTAATTAAAATGGATGGTTATTGCTCATTTTTAACATGAGCAATAACCTTAGATAACGTAGATATTATACGTAGGAGGGATGGTCAATATCTTTATTAAAAAATAACAATTTTCGTACTAAAATCTGGAATTATAAAAAATGAATAATAACATTGAGGCAAATTTGCCCATACTTTTAGATACCGCAAAACAAATTCAGCAAGGAAGAATGATTGAGCGTACGGAAGCAGAAAACTTATTATTACAAACGAGTATAGTAAAAACATTTTTTTTAAATAAACGAAAAAAAATTGAGCGGCAATTTAACCGCAAACTTGGATTAGTTGATGCTAAGATACAGCTTATCGATAGTGCCAGAAGGTTATTTATAAATTGCACTAAGTTACATTAATCGGCTTTTTTATTGGCTAGATGAAAGAAAGTATCAATGGCAACCTTTATCATTTTACGACGCAGAGTAGGGTCATTTTCAGTTTTACGTAAATGATCATATAACTGAGCGGCAGCGGTTGCAATTTGCTTGTTTGTTAATTTTTTAGCACGGCCGTCTGAATAATTAAGTAATTCTTCCAATAGTGTTGTAAGCAAACTTTCATCAACCGGTAGTACGGAGTAACGTTTCTCGACAATATCCGTGACCATTTCCCGTTTTTTAAGGGTATGGGTAAGTTTATTTTTACGTTGCGTATCTTTGGTATTTAATGGTTCGCCTTCACCAAACTTGAGCCAGTCAAAGTTTACCTGCAGGTATTCAGCGTATGTTTTTAGAACGGGATCTTTTAACGAGAACTGACCTGATTCGTGTTGTGAGTAAGTAGAGCGTGGTACATCAAACGCTTCGCAAAAAGCACGCGATGTTTTAAAGCCAGCGGCTTCTCTCGCTGCTTTTAAGCGTGCCGCTATGTTTTCTAAGTCTGACATCTTTTTCCCCTTTGATATCGCTATAGTACCGCTAAATGAATTTCATTTCTAGGATTAATTTGTAAAATTT
>JAGVJQ010000143.1 GCA_020051015.1 Gammaproteobacteria bacterium | reverse complement strand
CATCAAAATGGTTTATATAAGACCGTGGGAAGTAGCCACTGATAGCAAGCCAACAATAATTAATGTTGTTACATTGCCTAATGCTAAATAAAATGTAGCCCGGATCGAAGATCCGGGATTTAAATTTTAATATCCAACCCCGGATTTTCAATCCGGGCTACAATAAGGAGAAAAACATGACACGCTCGATTCGACGATTAGTAACCGGCCATGATAAAGACGGAAAATCGATTTTAGTCTCTGATGCACAAGCCCATAATAAAGTCGTTCCAATACCCATGGCACCAGATTTAGCCTTAATTAACTTATGGCAAACCGATACAATGCCCGTTACCATCCGCGCCAATGAAGATCCAACTAATCAAGCTGTTCCTTTAGCACCAACAGCAAATGGTAGCGTATTTCGGGTAGTAGATTTTCCACCTGATGTAACTTATCTGCCCCACATTTCTGGCCAACAAACTGAAAAAGCATGGGAAACCATGCAAGCAGAAGACTTTGCTGATACTCATGAAAAAGCACCCCATCCATTAATGCATTGCACACCAAGCATTGATTATGGAATTGTATTAGAAGGCGAAATTTATCTAATTCTTGATAAAACGGAACACTTAATGAAAGCTGGTGATGTAGTTGTACAATGCGCTACTAATCATGCTTGGAGTAATCGCTCAGATAAAATTTGTCGAATGGCCTTTATTTTGATTGATGCAAATCAAAAATAAAAAATGCTAAGTCAAGCGCCCAAAGATCCAGGTATAAGCTTATTGGATGGGGCGCTTGATACAACTGGTTTTTCCAAATGGGTAGTCGTTAAGCATCGTAAGGAGCCTTTAGTATTAGCAATAAAAGCAGTGGCTCTAATAGCGTCACCTAAATAATATACTTTAGTAATGCCAAAATTATTTAAATAAGAAGAAAAGATATCTTTAAAATGTTTAACTGGTGAATTAGCTGTTAAAAAATAAGTATGATCATTGGTGGCTTTTCCACCAAGGCCATTCATGAATTGGGCAATAGGGATAAGATCAATTTTTTCTTTTGTATAATCCGGGTAATAAAATATTCCTGGTACGCGTATAACTGTAAATTGTTGTTCAATCAGTTTAGTATAAATAGTTCTAATTTGATTTTCAAAAAGTAAATTTAATTTCTTTGCTATTGCTAGCATCTCTTGCAAAATAGAGCACCTATCGGGCAATGGAATTGATGAGAAATATTTTGGCTGATACCGAGGGGTTAATTTATGTAGATTAGATAATTCCTTACTGCTTAAATAAGATTCGGGATGGGTTAGCATCTCTTCGAGAACGCGAATGCAAAGTGAATAATCATTTAAAATAATTCTACCATCACCTAAATATCCAATTTGTAAATCAATATGATAATTTACCTGCGGTAAGACAATAATCGAGTCTGGATTAAATGATAATGTATCGGCAATAATTTTCTTTATTGCATCTTGATCATAAGGGGTATGGCAGCCGCGTTGAGCCGCTGTCCACAATAAACTTAATTCGCCAATTAAAATATAGGGTTTTCTTTCACGATTATAAACTGAGAAAGTATTACCGCCTTCGATATGCGCTAATTTGGCCAGTTGTTTTAATTTGCTATTTTTTTTATGGATATCTTCTAAACTAGCAGATGGTTTTTGAAGTAATGAGCTGGCAATGCCAAATCCTTTTCGTTGTCGATTGCTAGAGGAAGATGTAATTCTATTTTTTGACAATTGATAAAAAAAGTAATTTTTTTTCTCTTGCTGAATAATCGTATCAAATGCATTTCGCATTGCTGGTGTATTGTATGCGCCAAAAGGCATAGGTAAGAGATGTTTTATTTTTCCATTATTAGCCTCAAAATGGAAAAAATAATCGCGTAACCAAATTGCATTATTGCTGGTATCAACTGGATGTAAGGTGAGATTAAAAATATGTGGATACCTATTAATTAAAATGGTTAATTGTTCCAGGAATGGATTTCCCATCATTTGCGCGATATATAGCGTTGAACCAGGATATAAAAAATCTTCAGGAAACAACTTACTTACCTCAAATGAATTATACTAGAGATACTTTAAACTAGAATAATTAAGAGTGGATTAAGGTGATACATGTTCAGCATTGAGATATTGATGGTACTTATTTTAATTGATGCGAAACAATAAATGCTTTTATCATCTCATCTACTTTGGTAAAGACGCTACGCCAATCTTCGGGTTGAGTTTGGCGTATGAACTTCATATCGTTATACCAGATTGAGCTTTCTAGCCATGAAGGATAACGCCATTCATTATAATAAGATAATAATACCCAAGTTGGTGCTCCAAGTGCGCCTGCAAGATGGGTAACAGAGGTATCAACACTGATAATTAAATCCATTTGCTTGATGACAGCACCCGTGTCAGCAAAGTCTTTAAATTGTTGACCCAAATTGGGAATACCGGCAATCGCCAATAATTCACCATCTTCAGCGGATATTTCTTTTTGTATGCTAAAAAGTTCGATTTGCGGATATCTACGCAAAAATAAGAAGTCACTTAATTGACAAGAGCGACGCTGATTTTTGGGAAAGGCAGAATTGCCTGACCAACAAATCCCGATTTTAATTTTATTAGTGGGAGGAAAATTTTGTTGCCACTGCAAATTTACCGCAGGATGAATTTCAAGATACGGTTCTGGCATTAATTGATTTGGATGATGAATTTGCAAATGCAAAGGTAAACTACACAATAAGGTGTAGTAATCATGTGCAGGCAACGTATTTAATTCGTAAAAAAATCCATCTATGTCAGGTATGCATTCGAATAAACGTATTAAAACCGGCGAGCAAGCCATAATAATATTTAGGTTGTATCTTTTTTTCAGTAACGGTAGGAAACGAATAAACTGAATGCAATCTCCAATACCTTGCTCAGTGTAAATACATAACGTTTTATTATCTAAATTTTCGCCATGCCATGGTGTTGCTTTAAATTGAATAGGTTGATTATAAGACAGCATACTAATGCGATATTCATATTTTTGCCATCCATCAACAAAATTATTATTGCATAACAAGGCATGAGCATAACTTAAGTGATTATGATCTGAATTATCGAGCTTTATTGCACGTTGATAATAATATAACGCTTTTTCCATTTGTGCAGTTTCATAATAATGAATACCTAAGTTTCGATTTAACATGGGATGTTCTGGATTAATCGAAAATGCATTAATAAGCATCTGTTCGGCTAGATAATGATAATGCATTTCTTGTAATACAGCACCCAGATTGGCAAGTACCTCTGCATCATTGGGTCTATAATGCAGATATTGTGAGAAAGCAGCCAAGGCTAAATCATTTTTTCCTATACTAGCATAGGATGCACCAAGATAATTTAATAATAAAAGGCTCACTCCCTCAGTCATTAAGGCAGGTTTAATCAAATTAATACAATCTTCATATTTCGCTTGATTAAATAATGTTTTTACTACATCAAGTAGTGCCTGACTTTTTTCTTTGTCCATTAATGCTATCCCTGCATTATCGCTTGCCTAACAAATATAAAAATTCATTACGGGTCGTGGCATCATCTCTAAATGAACCCAACATCACAGACGTAGTCATAACAGAATTTTGTTTTTCTACGCCACGCATCATCATACACAGATGCTTCGCTTCAATAATAACACCAACACCTTCAGCATTAGTGACTTGCATAATGCATTCAGCAATTTGTTTCGTTAGATTTTCTTGAATTTGTAAGCGACGCGCAAATAAGTCCACGATACGGGCAATTTTAGACAAGCCTAAGACTTTACCCGTTGGGATATACGCAACATGACATTTACCAATAAAAGGTAATAAATGGTGCTCACATAATGAATAAAGCTCGATTTCTTTGACAATCACCATCTCATCATTGTCAGACTCAAAAATGGCTTCATTAACAATATCTTCTAATGTTTGATGATAACCACTAGTCAGGAAGTCCATTGCTTTAGCTGCGCGGTGCGGGGTGCGTTTTAAACCTTCACGCTCAGGATCTTCGCCTAGTTCAACTAAAATATCATGATATAATTTTTCTAATTTGGGCATTTAATTCTCCGGAAAATTAACCTGGTGGCCAATGGAAAGCGCGGCCAGCCATAAAATGCATGTGAATATGAAAAACGGTTTGTCCGCCATTTTGATTACAGTTAGTAATCAATCGATAACCATCATCAGCGACATTCAAGGATTTAGCCATGTTTGCGGCGGTTGTATACATATAACCAATTAACTCATGCTCAGTAGGCGTAAGATCATTTAATGTGGCAATATGTCGTTTAGGAACAATTAAGCGATGGATAGGGGCCTTAGGGGCAATATCTTCAATTATGACAAGATGTTCGTCTTGATAATGAATTTTTGCAGGTATTTCTTGATTGATTATTTTACAGAATATACAATCCATAAGTTTTCCTATGTTATAAAGCCTCAGGCTTTGCTATTGTAGTAAATTTTTTAGTCGAGTGCACGTTATGATTATAAATATTGCTGGTTATAAGTTTGTTAATTTAGATAACCTAGCGCAGCTTAAAGCTGAATTATTGGCTTTTTGCCAGTCGCAATCTATTAAAGGTACCATTTTGTTGGGTCATGAAGGCATCAATATTATGCTGGCTGCTGAGATGGCTGCAATTAAAGCGTTTGAGCAATTTTTAAACGCAATAGATATGTTTGCCGATATTACTTTTAAATACAGTGAAAGTGAGCAACAACCCTATAAACGGATGTTAGTAAAATTAAAAAAAGAAATAGTCACTATGGGGCAGCCTGATATCTCCCCGGCAGAACATCCTGCGCCCAATATCAAGCCTAAAGAATTTAAAAAGTGGTTAGATGAAAAGCGAGATGTGGTGGTCATTGATACACGCAATGATTACGAATATGAAATAGGTACATTTGAAGGTGCCATGGATTTACATATCGAGCATTTTCGTGATTTTCCAGCGGCTATCGCGCAATTAGATGAATCATTGAAAGATAAGCCAGTCGTCGTATTTTGTACGGGTGGCATTCGTTGTGAAAAAGCAGCTCCTTATATGATAAAGCAAGGTTTTAAAGAAGTTTATCAATTAGAGGGTGGCATTTTAAAATACTTCGAAGAATGTAAAGACGCTCATTATCGAGGTGATTGTTTTGTATTTGATGATCGTGTGGCGGTTAATGCTAATCTTGAGGCGACAGGCGCTGTGATTTGTCAATCTTGCCATGAAGTGGTTCAGAATAAGGATGCCCATAAGGTAGAATGTATTCAAGCGTCGTAGGGTGGGCTAAATACCGCATCATCTATTTAAAATTAAGGTAACAAAGAAGGAAACGTGAATGAATATTAATAAAGTTGGAACCGGCGACAAAGCGCCAAATGAAGTCAATGTCATTATTGAAATTCCAGCGCACAGTGGTCCCATTAAATATGAAGTAGATAAAGCATCAGGTGCCATGTTTGTAGATAGATTTATGAGCACAGCGATGTTCTATCCTTGTAACTATGGTTACGTCCCACAAACATTATCAGAAGATGGCGATCCCGTTGATGTATTAGTTATCACGCCTGTGCCACTTATTTCTGGGTCAGTTGTTAAAGTACGTCCTATTGGTATGTTGCGAATGACAGATGAAGCCGGCAGCGATGCTAAAATTTTAGCGGTTCCAACCGAAAAATTATTGCCAATGTATGCTTTTATGAAAGAATACTCGGATGTATTACCACATCAACTATCTATGATTACCCATTTCTTTGAGCATTATAAAGATTTGGAAGCTAATAAATGGGTAAAAGTTGATGGCTGGGTTGGCTCAGATGAAGCGAAAAAAGAAATTGTTGCTAGTATTGAGCGTTATCATCAAAACAAAGAATAATATCTAAGGGGCTGTTGATAATTCTACTATGTGAATTGTCAACAGACTCTAACTTCTTTGAAAAGGATCTGCTACAATCAACTGTTGTTTGTACTAACTGAAAGGGTGCATTATGAAAAAATGGCTGGCTGTCATAGTCGTCTTATTATTATTGATTCTGGTGTTAGCGCCAGGTGGGATGGGGATCATTGCGCAAAAACGGATTAAAGACTTAGCGCAAAATTGGCCTGCCAATAGCCCATTTTCTATTAAGGTTCTGTCATATGATCGTGGTTGGTTCAGTTCAACTATGCAATTAGATGTGACAGTGACCAATCCAGCGCACAATCCCCCAGTGCATGTTTTCGTAAATGAATCCATTGTTCATGGGCCAGTGATTATTAGCTTATCAAGTCGTTTTATCGGTATTGGTCAAGCGTATGCTCATGGTGAATTTGTTGTCCCAGAAGATCAACAAGCATTATTTAAACAGTATATTGACCAAACAAACTTGGTAACAAATTGTTTATTCTTACATTTATTTGGTAGCGTCACTGTTAAGTTGAATGTGCCAGAGATGACTATAACTAATCCAGCCGATCCACAAACAAAGGTTATTATTGAAGGTTTGTCTACGGTTGCGAAAATATCACCACGGGCTGCTCATATTTCATCACAATCAGTGATGCAATCATTAACCTGGCAAGATGCCGCTTCTACCATGATAATTGATAATTTGCATGGTCATTCTAACCTTAGCAAAACGGTTGAAGGTTTATGGTTGGGTGATATAAATCTTGATTTAGATGGTCTTGCATATAATTCCGGTAGCAAAACTTTATTCAGCCTTAAAAATGCTGAATATAAGAGTACTAGCAAAGAAAAAGATGGTTTAGTAAGTGGTAATAATCATCTCAGCTTTGAAAGTTTAACCTTACAAGGTTCTACCTACGGGCCTGCCGAAGTGGCTGTGAATGTACAAAATGTTAATGCTGAGCCACTTGCGCAATTGAAGCGTTTGGCTAAAGTGATGCAACAGCAAGATGGCAGTGGTTTGGCTGCGCAATATACTAAACGTACTGAACGTTTAGTTCTTAAAACAATTGCTCGTGGTATGCAATTGACGGTTAATCCAATTTCGATGCAAACACCGAATGGAGAAATTACCGGCCAATTGAATATCTCTATGCCAAATTTATTGGATGATGCAAGCGGTAAAACTATCAAGCATCCACACGTTACTATTGGCCAATTAATTGGTGGTGCGCAAGGTTCGTTGCAATTTTCTGTGCCTAAAGTCATTGTGTTAAATAGTTTACAAAACACAATTTTGGATAACATGAAAGCAATGAGCCAAATGCTGGGTAATGATGCAAGCAAAGATGCAAGCTTAACCGCTGCTGCGCAACAACGTGCTTCAGCTCAATTGCAAGGTTGGGTAGCTGCTGGCTTGTTAATCGAAAATGGCACTAATTATCAATTCAATGCGGCTTACCAACAAGGTAAGTTGTTAGTGAATGGTAAGCCTATTTTTAATCCAGCATTCGGTGCGCCTGCTATGCCAATGCCTACCATGGGTGGTCCTGCACCAGCAATGAATGCGCAACCAACATCAGGTACGTCAGTTCCTGCTGTTGTTGTACCAGCCCAACCAGCTGCTCAAGGTTCAGCGCCTGCAGGTTCATCAGCACCAGCTGATCAAGGTTCAGCACCAACAGGTTCATCAGCGCCAGCTGATCAAGGTTCTGCCCCAGCAGACTCATCAGTACCAGCTGACCAAGGTTCTGTGCCAGCAGATTCTTCTGCATCAGCGACCAGCGATCAAAGTTCTATGCCTGCAGCAGCTCCAATGCCACCAACAGTTGGTACACCAGCTGCAAATCAGTAATATCTTATGTGTGATATCCCGAGGTTCCTCGGGATATCACAACCCTCTAAATATTCATCTTTCCGATTACGCAGATCAATCGTATTATATCCTTCCAATTATGCAGATCTAACGAGATAGACGGGCGTCCCTACAACTTACCCACTAACCCGCTCAACCAGCACAACACCTTGTAAATGGCTCAATTTATCCATAATGCGTTTTAATAATTCATGATCACTAATTTCAATACTAAAATAAATTAAAACGTTTTGATGAGCGGGCACGGTATTTAACCGTAGCATCCGAATTTTTTCGGCACTCAATAACGCACTAATATCTTTTAGTAAATCAGTATGGTCATGCGCTTTAAGCATGATATCAACGGGATAGGTACCGCTCTGTTTTGTACCCCAATCAACCTCAATTAAGCGATCACGACCAGGTAAGTTCTTAAGATTGACACAATCAACACGATGAATGGTAATTCCACGGCCGCGAGTGATGTACCCAATCACGCTATCGCCGGGGACGGGCTTACAGCAACGAGCAGTGATAGTTAACACACCAGACACGCCAAGTACTGCGGCGGTACCTGACTTAGCCGGTTTGCTTGAGGGGGGGGCATGAGTGACTACATGTTCATGATGCGTGGGATGTGATTCAACTTGTGGTGATAATGTTTGTGCCACTTGCATAACATGTTGAATGCGAATATCACCTCGACCAATGCCCAAGCATAATTCATCTAAGGTTTTGCATTCTAATTTTCGAGCCAATTTACTCAAATCAATTTGACCAAAATGATGATGTTTTAATTCACGCTCAAGTGTTGCTCTTCCTTCATGCGTATTTTGTTCAGCATCTTGTTGTTTAAACCATTGCATAATACGATGGCGAGCTTTATCCGTGTGAATATAACCGGAACTTGGGCTTAACCAGTCGCGACTGGGATTAGGCTGTTTCCCAGTTAAAACTTCAATACATTCGCCCGTGTTTAAAACATACGTTAACGGCACAATATTGCCATTAACTTTTGCACCACGGCAACGATGTCCAATTTGACTATGAATTGAATAAGCAAAATCGAGCGGAGTCGCGCCATGAGGTAAATCAATGATTTCACCTGCAGGCGTAAATACATAAACGCGATCATCAAATAAACTATGGATATCTGCATTCGTAACTCCAGCTTCGTGATTGGCTAAATCACGTTGCCATTCGATTACTTGACGCAACCAAGCAATTTTCTTTTCGAAATGGACTTCTGTATCGGCGCCTTCTTTATATTTCCAATGAGCAGCAACACCTAATTCAGATTCCTCATGCATTTGGTAGGTTCGCAATTGTACTTCAATATTTTTATTTTGGGGTCCAACGACAGCAGTATGAATGGAACGATAACCATTAGGTTTAGGATTACTAATGTAGTCATCAAATTCAGCAGGAATTTGTGGCCATAAACTATGTACGCAACTTAATCCTGCATAACATTCTTCTACCGTACGTGTTAAAACTCTCACGGCAATGACATCATACACATGGGAAAAATCGACATCTTTACGTTTCATTTTTCGATAAATGCTGTAAATATGTTTTGCACGACCCATGATGTCAAAATGTTTTAATCCTGCATTTTTGAGCGTATCGCTTAAAGTCTTCATCACTTGTTCAACATAGTTTTCTCGATCAATACGACGTGAATCCAGTGATTTAGCAATCTCTTTGTATGCATCTGCTTGTAAATGGCGAAAAGCGAGATCTTCTAACTCCCATTTTAATTGACCTATTCCAAGACGACTGGCTAATGGCGCATAAATATTCATGACATCGCGCGCAATTTGCTGACAAGCGGCAGGGGATTGTGTATGTGCATGACGAATTAACCACGTTTGTTCGGCAAGTTTAATCAAAACAACCCGAATGTCATCGATAATGGCTAACATCATTTTACGCAAATTATCAAGATTTTCACGCTTTTCAGCAGCATCATTTGAGGCGGTAATATGAATGGCATCCATTCGTAACATGCCGGTAATCAATTTGGGAATAATTGTTCCAAATTGTTCGGTGATTTGTTCTAGCGATAAATGTTTTGTTTGAACGTAACCGCAAAGTAATGCGGCAATAACAGTCTCCGGATCGGTTTGTAAGTCAACTAAAATTTCAGCCATCGATAAACTTTGTATTAAGACATGTTTATCAGCAATCTTGTGATGTAATTTAAAAACAAATTCTAATCCATTACGGATTAAATCAATATAACGAGTGGGAAATTTGTGCGTCAAATCAGCTAACCACGTGTCAGTATTAATGCTGCCATCGCTTTGTATGATAGTGCTTTCTTTTAATTTGACCATTTTTATAGCCTCAATTTTTTTCAAACATTGCAATTGATTCTACGTGTTCAGTATGCGGAAACATATCCATAGCACCAACACATTTCAATCGATAACCTTGTTGTACTAAAATACCAGCATCGCGAGCTAACGTTGCGGGATGACATGAAACATATACAATTCGTTTTACCGCTAATTTGGCAATATGAGTAACAATTTCTTGTGCACCAGCACGCGGAGGATCTATTAATATTTTATCATAACCAGGTTTAAACCACGGTGCGTGTGTAATATCTTCCATTAAATTAGCACTATAAAAATCAACATTTTCTATGTGATTATGTTGTGCATTTTCATAACCACGTTTTACCATATTAGCATCACCTTCAACACCTGTAACGTGCCGGCAATGTTTAGCCATTGGTAGTGTAAAATTACCCAATCCACAAAATAAATCTAATACAGTATCAGTCGATGATAAATCTAATAAGTTCAATGCTTGTTGAATCATTTGTTGATTGATATCAATATTTACTTGAGTAAAATCAGCTGGGTGGAATAATAGCTCGAGTTGCTCATGCGGTAATTTATAACTCAAGCGTAAATTACCATCATCGGGATAAATTTTATGAATACTATCCATTCCAGCAGGTTGTAAGTAAATATCAAAATGATGTGCTTGTCCGAATGCACATAATTGTTGTTTTTCAACATCGTCTAACGCGACCATATGACGAAAAATCAGCGCGACTTTATCATCACCTGCAGCAACTTCAATTTGTGGAATATGATCATAATGCGTTAAATTGGTAATCAACGCCGCCAAATCAGTTAATTTTTTCCCAACGCGAGGATCTAATACTTCGCATTGCTTTAAATCAGCCAACATGCGGCCGTTAATTTCTCTAAAACCTACTAATAAACGCTGTTTTTTACGTACATAACGTACACCCAAACGACCTTTACGGCGATAGCCTAGAGTGGGACCAGTAAGTGGTGGTAAAATCGATTCCGGCTCAACATGACCAAAATGTTTTAATTGATTGAGTAACACTTGCTGTTTATGCTGAATCTGCAAAGCAGGGGACATGTGTTGAATACTACAGCCGCCACAGACCCCGAAATGTTGGCAAGGGGGTTGTACGCGTTCAGCACTAGGCGTAATAACTTCCACTAATTGCGCTTCATCAAATTGACTACGTTTATTCGTATATTGCGCACTCACCGTCTCGTTGGGTAACGCACCTTTAACGAAAGTAGTTTTACCATTAATATGTGCAATGCCACGGCCATCGTGGCTTAAATCAGTAATAGTGGTCATAAAAATATTTGTCATTTTATTAGAGCCTTTTTACAATTCTACTATGCTGGGCATAAAGCCTCGATTTTCTGTGTTCCGCTGCTCAAATACTACAATGTATGCTGCGCTGCGGTACTCGAAAATCAAGTCTTTCTGCCGCAGCCTAGCGAATTGTAAACAGCCTCTAAATTACACCTTTGCCCATGCAGCTAAAAATTCGTTTAAATGAGGCTTGTTTTCTTGAGTGAGATATTCTTTTAACATGGCACATTCAGAATCGTAACTTGAAGGTGTTAATTTGCCGCGCATGAGTTGGAAACGTAAATACACGAGATAAGTATTTAACACATCGGTTTCACAATAATCACGGATATCGGTAATCTCGCCAGCAAAATATTGTTGCCATACATTAGCGCCACTTTTACCCATTTTACCAGGAAAACCAAGCATTTTGGCGATATTATCTAATGGCGCAACCGCGCGAGCTTGATAACCCGATAAAATATCCATTAAATCCATATGACGATAGTGATAACGACTTAGATAATTATTGTAGCGAAAGGATTGATCTTCTTCGCCCATTTCCCAATAACGCGGTGCCTGAATACCATGCAGCAAAGCGCGATAATGTAATACCGGTAAATCAAAACCACTGCCATTCCATGATACTAAAATAGGGCTGAATCTATCGACACCATCAAAAAAACGTTGAATTAATTCAGCTTCAGAAGAATTGGCCTCGCCCAAGGACCATACTTTAATTTTGTTGCGGTGGCCATCTGATTGACGCACAACAGCAGAGATAGCAACAATGCGTTGTAAATAATGTTGTAAAAAATCATGACCTGTATCTTGTCTGCGCAATTGAAGCATAGCCATTGCTACTTCTTGATCGGGTAGGTCATTTAAGCCGAGCAATTTCCGGCCAGCGTCAACATCAGGGATGGTTTCAATATCAAAAATTAACACATTCATGGGTATAACCTTCTTTAGATAGGCAATTATATACCGTGAAGCGTCAAATTTGTATTATTTTGTGACATCAAAGTATCTGTTGTAATGTGTATTGTATATCCACACTTTCCAGCTACACCGATCTAACGTTAATTTATGTATTTACATTACTCGTCGGTTAGACACCGCATTTGCTTTTTCAATAGCGGTTTCAATAATACGTTCACTGCTGATTTTCATCGCATCCAATGCGGCTACTTTTTTTAAAAAATCAGGCCGGTCTTCGTAGTTCTTGCCATGTTTTCTAGCAGCTTCCTCAGGGAGACGATAATATTGCTTTTCGATTTCAGGACTTGGAAATCGGAGTGTAAATTTGAGGTCCAAAGTGGTTGGATCGAAAGAATGGTATAAACGAGGATTGTTAGCTGCAGCAGATTTTTTCATTAGTGCGAACATAGTATGAATTTGTTCCATATTTTTAAATAGACTACATTTAACAAAGACATCCCCTTTGTCCACGATGCCTGATATTTCATTTACGGAAAGTGCCTTTAAAAGAGTTTCCCTTTGAAAGACAACTTCTGGATCATTAATGTCAAGCATGAAAAAACCTTCTCGATTTACATCAAATGCAAATCTTATGTAGTTTTCTTCATCCGGAAAATCATTATTTAGGTCGAGTATAATAGGCATGAGAAGACTCCATTAGTTAAGGTTTTTATAATGCAGTATTGTATATAAAAAACACATTTAAAACAACTCATTATCTTTTGTCATGTACAAATCTAACGTAGGGGCGTATTGCATACGCCCATCTTGCCTAATCACTAATCTGGCTAAAAGCGGTGATTGTATGAAAGATCGTGTTGATATTAAACATTTGTGATGTTTGATAGATGGGCGTATGCGATACGCCCCTACGAAAGATCTATGTAATTTGAAATATATTGGGTAAATAATGGGATTTTCTAACTCATCTATTGATTCATCTGCCAAACCTCATATAGTATATTGAACTGATACGGAATTTCTCCTTAAAGGATCGCCTCATGAAATGGAAGTTGATAGGTAATCTGCTTGGCGCGCTATTTTTAGTAGCCATTTTAGTGTTTGCAGCTTATATGCTGGTGCCTTTTGTGCGATATTTATCAATTCCAATGACCGGTGGAACAGCCGCGCCAATGTTTAATGAAGACCCCGCAGTTGTTAAAATCAAAGCGCAAAATAGGGCAAAATATTTCAATCTTAATACCATGGGTAATGCCTCGACAATTGTGCCGACGATTAAAGAAGTACCTATACAAAATGGATGGCTTAATACAGCCCCACTTGATTTACATGCGTTAGCCAAAGAAGACAAATTTATTTTGATCGACTTTTGTACATACAGTCTTATTAATTGTTATCGAGAATCGCCCTATGTTGAATCATTGTGGAAACGCTATAAAGATTATGGTTTAGTTGTGGTTGGTGTGCATTCACCGGAATTTGATTTTGAGAAGAATCCGGCCAATATTTTAAATGCAATAAAAGCAGAAGGGATTACCTATCCCGTAGTAACGGATGGCGAAAAGCAAATTTGGAATAAATTTGGAAATCATTTTTGGCCAGGTAATTATTTAATCGATCCCCATGGTGAAGTTGTTTATACTCAATTTGGTGAGGGTGGTTACGCCAAAGAAGAGGAAACTATTCGCAAACATTTAGCCGCTTTTGGGTGGGAGTTGCCAAATTACGGCCCTACACCAACTTACCTTGATCCAATTGATCAAAAAGCACAGACACCAGAGTTATATGCTGGTGCGGGGTTTATTCGTCGACGTCTAGGTAATGATGAGCAACCTATCTTAAAGAGCACATCAATCTATACCTTACCTAAACAAATACAGTCTGATCGTATTTATTTATCTGGTTCATGGAAAGCAGAAAGTGATTACTTACAGGCAAAAACTGACGGACAAGTTATTGTTAATTATCTAGCAAATAGTGTTTATATTGTACTTGCGCAAGCCGTGAATCCTATCATGGTCGAAGTACAATTAGATGGTATGCCAGTTCCAGAAAATATTCGCGGCAAAGATATTATTGTACAAGACGGTAAAACGTACCTGCAAATCATTCAACCAAGGTTGTATTTCCCAATTAAAGACAAAGCACCATATGGCCGACATACGTTAACTTTATTAACACCGCCAGGGTTGCGATTATATTCTTTTACATTTGGTGTGTATTAAATTAATGCTCCCCTTCCCCCACGAAGTGCGGGGTGGGGGAGAGGGATACTTCGTTTAAATCGAGAAACGATACGCAATTCGTAAATTTACCGTATAAAGAAACGGGATATAATCATAGGCTGGCTTTAAGGTTGAATCGCCATAGCCAGTATAATATTGCAAGCCTAATTCCGCCATCCAATGTGGCGTCATGTAATAATCAAGACCAACACCAAAACTACCACTAAAGTGACCTTTTTGTGCTAAATCATCATCACGTTGCACATAACCTGGGCCAATTTCAGAGAATGGACTAAATTTACTGTTTCCAAGTGGAAGCATAAATTTACCAAATAAAGCGTAAGCATTGGTTTTTGATGTCGTTTCAGTTAATGGGCGGTATACGCTATAAGGTGTAAATTTTAAATCAGCATCTGGAAAATGGGTAAAATCACCTTCCAATGAAAAATAACGAGTAAAAGAATAACCTAATGTAATACCTGCTGCCACACCACTACCACCTGCAGTCGTTGGTGTTGATTCTGAGGATGATGCATCTTGGCTAACCATTTGTTGCCAATTGGTATTACCATAACCAAGTAATACGCCAACATAAGCAGGATGCGGAAGCGAGGTTTGCAAACAAACTGTTGATGTAGGTGCTGGAGTTGAATTGGATGTTGTAGTTGTTGTTGCAGCAACGGTTTTGGTTGAAGCGCTGCTAGTTGACGCTTTATTATTGCTGGTTGCCGAGGCAGCCCAACTACTAACACACATCGACGACATTGCTATCGTCATCAATGCAATACTAATGGATTTTAACGAACAAATATTTTTATACATAATAGCTAACACCTAACATAACGCTGTGCATATAGGGCGAAAAATGAGTGGATTCGCTGATAGAGCTGGTCGATAATACCAAATGACCAGTTACTGGTGCTGAATTACTAGATGAAACAGTACCAAAATCAGTAAATAAATATTCAACGCGAACACTCAGATGATTGGTTGCGTGTTCTTCAATACCAAGCCCTGCACGATAACCTAGCTGATTGTCACTCGTTTGACTTTCAATGCTATAAACGGTGCCTGTTTGTCCTGGGACATTTTCAAATGTGGTTGTTGTATTTGTATTAATTTGTGCCTTCTCTGCCCCTAATTGAGCATAAAGCAACAAGGATGGCGTAATCAAAAAGCCTGGGCGCAATGTTATACCATAATTATTTTTAATGCTGGCATCATCTTTAATGCTGGTTGTCAGATCACCGGTTTGATTTGATGGTGGAGCATAATTAGAGGTGTTAACCGAACCAAAATCCCCATTGGCTTCAATGCCAAGATATACTCGCTTATAAACATGACCAACCCCGATGTGGCCACCAATAAAGCCAGATAAGTTAGATGCATGGCTGTCTACGGGCGCATCTAATGTAAAACTAGGAAGAAAGCGCTCATTGATAGTCAGGCTTGAGTCACTGGATTCAGAAAAATAGGCTAAGCTAGCGCCACCTTCTGCACCAAGATACACACCATTATAGGGACTGGCAGTTGCCATGGCATTGGAGCAAGCCAAACCAAATGTCGCAGCAATTAAAGATAGAAGTAACTTGTTCAAAATTCGATCCATAGAATAATTTTAGGAGGCGTATTTTAGCAGGCAAAAACAAAAGTTCATAATGTTTTTTGGTGTGGGTAAATTTTGATAAGTTATTCTGTTTAAAGAGTAAATTTATATGATTTGATGTGGATTTTACATTGATCTATCGTAGGCGTATGCAATACTGAGAAATCCTCGCGAATTTTTGTACAATAAAGCACGATACATGCAGGATTGCACAATGTGCTCCCCTCCCCCGCGAAGCGGGGGAGGGGGTGGGGGAGAGGGGGCTGTCAGGCTTGTTTTTAGCACGACTTATGCATTTTTCGTATGAAATGAAATCTCACTATTAGACGGAGACGTGGATTAATCTAGATTAGTGCTAACCGGTGAGATGCCCCTCTCCCTCGGCCGGCTTCGCCCCCTCGCTTCGCTCTCCCCTCTGCAGCTTCAACAGAAGTGATACGGGGATTATGAGCGTGTAGCTGCGGGGCGAGGGGAGCCTTTAAAATCAATGTGTTACGGTGCACTGTGCAAAATAAACCAGAGGATTATTCAGTATGCAATACGTCCCTACGTTAGATTCAGCATGATTTTCACAGATTCTCAACCATCGTGCTAAGAAATCAATAATAATAGAATGTTATATTTTGCACAAACATTAGGAGTTGTTGGCAATATTTTGCCTGAAATCATATTTTGATATCAAAAACAGTAAAAAGAGTAAAAAATGTTATTAGATACCTATTTTTCACGTCATATTAATCTAGATGATCCCTCATCTATTGGTGATACTATAAGTCAACTTATAACTGATATTAATAACAAAGATAATGATGTCATCGAAATGATTATAGATGAGATGATAACGCATTTTAATGAATCGAATCTATTTAATGACATAACGCAAAATGAATCGAATTTATTGAATGACATAACGCAAGTTGAAATATCTGAAGCAATAAAGCGTTTTGGTGAAGACGAATGGGAGCCTACAAAACTTGAAGATGCGGTAAATCGTCAAGATGAATATTGCAACAAGCCCAAAAACATAAAAAAGTTTGTAATTAATTATTTAAATTCGTATGTTAAAAAGCAAAAACAACCATTGGCGCAACCCCATGCAATGGCGTTAAGCTCAATAGACGAAAATGAAGGCTTTGACGATTATCAAGATGGGGCAGTACAAGCTATATTGCAGCAAGGCGTAAGAGCGCTAGAAAGTGATAGTGACTTGGAGGTCAGTAGCGATCATGAAACTCCATTGATACAAGTAATACAGCTTACTCAACGATACGCACAAAGCTCTGAGGCAACAACAAGCCAACCGACCTTGCGTAGGTCAACAACAATAAGACAGCAAACTTCAAGTCAACCAACAATAAACAATAGGCAACAAGTAAATACAGAAGACTCAGATAGCGATTCAGAATCAGAAAATGATGAATTATTTATGCCACAAGTTTTAGCTCGATTAAACCGTATTGGTCAGCACATCGATGCGCAATTAAGACAACAACCCGGTATCGCTTATGGCGTACAGGTGGTACAGCCCAATGTGGATCTAACGGAAGAACAGATCCTACAAAAAAAAGTATATGATTTTTATCGTTTATATATCGCTAGAGGCGTTATTCCTGCTGGGATTAATGAAAATGACTTGCAAATTGCAGCATGTATTGCTTTAAAAGAAAAAATAAATACGTTAAATCGCCCAAATGAAAAATTCGAGCAATTTTCTTGTCGTTTGGGATTACTTAGATTGACTTTTATGCGAGGGTTTTATAACGCTAATTTATTACAACCAAGCGAGTTACAGAATCATCTGCAAGAGATTATAAATTACAGTGGAAAAGATAAAAGAATCAAGTTGTTTAAAGCACATGCTTATATATTGCAATGTGATTTTGCTTTGCGTTTCCAGCGCGGTAATACAGCAGCTTTAATACAAGCTTGGAAACAAATGGATGAGTACCCAAATAAAGATCACTATACGGGAACTAGTTATATAAATCTTTTACGTCTCTTGCTTGAAATTGGTCCGCACCCAGCTATTCGTCATTTTGATAAAAAAATAACAGAATACTTTCAAAAAATTGAACAAAAAAAATTATGGAAAAATCCGCATGAAGTTAGTAATGCAACTGAAAAAACTGAGGAAGAGATATGTAAGTCTATTGCAAAAGCTGCTTACCTTAATGATAAGCAACTGGACTTGATTCATCAGTTGTTTGGTTTAAGAAGAGATGGCGACGAGCACGAGCTGCAACGGCAACAAAGGCGAAATGTATTTGCTCAACACAATAGAAATCCTGGCGGAAATCGCCAAGATCCGCATCATGCTGGCGGTATGTGGGTATTAAGACGGCAGCCTGAACAAGAAAGAGAAGTTGATAGACATCAACGATTAGATGAACCAAGACAAGTAGTACGACAAAGGGTTGGTGAGCGGGTGCAACGATTAGGTAATAATGAGCGAGGCACACGTAGCCCCATTCACCCTGCAGAAGTTACTCAACGGATGTTAGACAATCTTAACGCTTATAGAGTGCGTGAAGCTAATAGAGAAAACAGGCTACAAAATCAAGCTGAATTACCACAACGGCGAGTTGCTGCTCCTGTCAATGCAGTACCCGCAGAGGCAGTGAGAAATGATGATAATGCCAGGGTGGTTTCGGTTGCTAGACAAGAGCAACAAGCAAACAATTTAGCCCATAATGAGGAAACTATATTGCAACCAGAATTATCTGCTACTGATAGGGAGCATACGAGCAGTGAAACTGAAGCTCATCCAGTTGACGCAGAAAACAATGAGCTTGATATCAGTAATGTATATAGTCCCAATGCGAATTATAGTAACGAACAAAGTGAAAACGACATACGAGAGTCCGTGGAAGATATAGCATTTGATAATGCTGATGATGATAATGAAGGGTGGAATAGGGTTGAAGATACTGAAACTAATATATTGCCTGAAGAAACAAGAATTCAAGGCAGTGAAATAACAGAAGCTTTAAATCAACGTTCTTCAACTATAGCATCCTCATCTTCATCATTAACGAGTGAACAAGCAAGAAATAATCATAATATAAGATTGGCAAGACAATTTCAGTTTAAATCTAAAGATGATTTGCTATCCGACGTTAAAAATAGAAAAATCGATATACCAACTTTCCTTAAAAAGGTGAAAGAAAAATATAAAGATTCTAGACGAGAACGTAGTCAATTTCTTCAGTTTGCGTTAGCTAGATTCTCATATACAGAATACTCTTTAAAAAATGAAGAACTATTTGAGTTAATTGACAATGAAGAGTTTTTTTATATATGTGAAGAAGACAATACTATAAAGATTTCACTTTGGTTAAATAATCATGGCGGTTCTCTTTTTCATTCAATAGCGACTAGTAAGTGGTCAGAAAATCAAAAAGTGGCCTTATTTAAGAAATTAATTGAGCGACTCAAGAAAGAGGCAAATAAATTTAGTGATCCGGTCGAGATTGTTAAAAAAGTATTAGAAAATACAGATAATAATAAACGATTGATTAGTCATTTATTATTGGTACATGACAACAAAATAAATATAAAGGATTTTCTTGACTTACTTATCTTATCTACTGACGAAGATGGCAAATTTATTGAGAATAATGATGAAACTTCGCTTCAGGCTAGACAAGATTATTCCTTATACATGCAAGCAATAAGCTTAAAATCTATGGGTGAAAGATCTATGATTGCAGAAAGCCCATTAGGCATGGCAATTGCAAACGGTCATTTGGCAGCCACTAAAGTAATGCTTGATGAATACTGGATTGCTTGTGGTCAAGATGAGGAAATTTATTTTCAACTTTTATTGGCCAACCTGCCTGCTTTTTATGTGGCATGTGCTAAAAAAATGACTGATGTTGCTCTCGTGGTTTTAGATGCTTGGTGTGGAGGGCGGTTAAGGCATGATAAAAGCCGTGAACTATTCACTAGTCAAGATGCCAATTATAAAAGTACATTACTATTAACGGCTATTCAAGCAGGTGATGCTAAACTAGCAAGGGCATCACTAAATTATTTAAAACAATATTGTCGCGATATGAATGATTTATATCAACTATTGTTGATAAGAGATAATGTAAACAATAATGCAATTAGCCAAGTCTTTCATTCAGCTAGTTTTGGAAAAGTAGATTTTGACCTTGCAAACGAAGTGTTTGAAACGTTTAAAATGGCTTGTAATGGCGATTCAAACCTGCTTTATGAGGCTTTAATACAGGTAGGACGTGAGAATTGCTCTTTGCTCCATTCATGTATTATGTGGTTAAAGAAGAGGTCAGATATTAAATTGGATGTTTTTTATTCTTTAATAGAAATCCTATGGGAAGCAATTGAAACAAGTATTGATGGTGATGATAAGAAGCTTGAGGAGCTCTTTAAGCAAGAAACTACAGCGAAGATGACATTATTAGCTTTAGCTACATATCATTGGGATGAAAAGCTTATACTATTTCTTTTAGAAAATCTTGAAAGACTGTTGAAAAATAATAATCAATTGTTCTTAGATATTATTAATCAACAAGATAGTCGAGGAAATAATGTTGTTAGTAGGGTTATAGTGCCTAAAAGTAAAACCGTTTTTCTATGGTTATGTCAGCGAGGGGCCGATTTTCTTGTTGAAAATGGAAGGGGCTATTCTGCTTTAAACAGTGCAAGAAATGCAGGGTTTGTTGATAAAGAGGTTGAAGCTGTTATCAAACAGTTACAACAGGCAAATTCAAATCAAGTAAGCAAGGTTGTATCTACACCAACACCTAGCCAGCATAATTTGCATTCTGACTCTTTAGATATTTCTCAACGACAAGTTGGTGAAAAACGTAAAGATCATCCCACGCCACCAACAGGACAAACACGCCCACCATTACCGGTATATGTATCCATCGCAGCTCAAGATGGGTATAGAGAACGCGGGTCATCTTCATCGAGTAGTAGTTCGAATATACGAGTACCGATCGATGCAGGAAGTTCATCAACCCGTCATGTTGATTCACGTGTACGAGCACCGGCATCACAACATTTTGGTTCGCGTAATCCAGTAAATGACTCTCGACAGGTTGGTATGAATAGTCGCCAAGATCATCGTGGTAATGAAAGCGGTACTTCTTCTGATCGACAAGGCATGCGTATAACCCCTGGCCGCAGACAACATTAATTTTTTGTTCGAAGGGGTGGATTATTTATGGAGTGACTCTATGATCGCAGTATGTCCCTTGCCAAAATCGCTGTACTCATAGCCCTCCTAAGGAACCCATAATAATTTTGTGTTAAATTACTGTACAACCAAAATTTTGTCCATTTTATAAGATACAGAGTTAAGCAATGCTAATTAATTACTTCACAAGACATATTGATTCTACCAATTCAGAAACAATCGAAGCATCAAAGCAAGAAATTTTAAATCATTTGGGAGCTGAAATTGCAAGAGAAAATTTTGATATATGCAATATGATTGAAGAAGACATGATGGCTGATCTCGTCCTGGAAGAGGGCGAGACTATGCCTGAGAATGGCGAGATTATACAGCAAGAGCCTGGGGCTATGCTGGACTTTGTAGAATCAAAACTTAATTCATATATTGCATCACTTAGACGAAATAATTCAATTACACAATCTAGCTTAAGTGCCGAAACAAATAGATCTTCACAAACATCAGTTAGCAGACATGTTACTGTTCCAGAACAAAATCAACCATTGACCCCAGCTGAAAGAGCTAAGCGCATACATCAAGAAATAGAGAACCAGCTAAGACAATTAATTCTTCAGGTTTATCAAATGGATAATAATCCCAATAATCTTGAGGTCAATAATATAGTCCAAAGTAACATTTGCAAAATTTATGAAGATTATATCGCCAAAGGTAATATTCCAAGGGGGATAGATGAGCAAGACTTGCAAATTGCGGTATGTGAGTTTTACAAAGAAAAATTAAGCAAAGCTCGTCCAGTTTCACAACAAATCCAAGAGTACTCTGACAAAATTTCATTAGTAAGATTAGCCTTTACTAGGGGATTTTATATTGAAGACTTATTATCAAAAAATACGTTAAAAAATTATATAAATTCAGTTTTAGAATATACCTCAAAAAATGACGAAGCCGAGAGACTTAGGGTATATGCTCGCATATTTCAATGTGAATATGCTTTACGCTTTGAATCCAATGATGAAGCTTTAAAAAAAGTCTGGATTGCAATGGATCGTTATCCCAACAAAAAGCAGTATACTGCATCAATTTATTTGTTACTGTTGCGAGTATTGTTACAGATTGAAAATACAGATTTAATTCGTGACTACGATACAAAAATAGCGGAATATTTAGATAAACTGAATAACGTCAAAATTTGGCGTTCACACAATGGTGGAGGAAATCAGGTTAATCAAAATGATGGCGCAAAGAGGCGTAGAGCTACAACAAAACCATTATTCTTTAATCATCCAGCAAATCAACCCCTGCGTGAGTTTTTTGGGATAGAACAAGCTGAAGATAGGCAGCTTGGAGATCAAGTTGTAGCAAGAGACAATCGAAATCAGGAAGACACTAATATTCTATATGATCATAGCAAAATAGTGCCTACAGCAGTCACTGCAAGAATGGAAAGTAATTTTAATCTTTATCGGCAACGTGTGGCAGGTGTTGTCCCTGCGGCCGAACCAGAAAATCATGTCAGAGTACAAAGACCACACGTTCCTGTTAATGCTGCACCAGTGGCGCCAGTTAGGGCCGACGTTGCCCCTGCGGCCGAACCAGAAAATCATGTCAGAGTACAACAACCACAAGTTCCCGTTAATACTGCACCAGTGGTACCAGTCAGATTACCAAACGCAGCGCAATATCTAGTGAGGCAAGATGGTTCCTCGATTAATACCCCTTCGTGGCCGATTAGTGAAGATGCGTCTGTTAATGCCAACAATGCAAATCATAGTTCTAGCCAAGAAGAAGGAGAGCTATTAACTGAAGAGGGCGAGGTGGTTGACATTGAAGATAATATTCTGCCTCCTATTAGATTTTCGGAAAGTAATCAATTTAATCAACAAGAGTTGATTTCCTCTCTTTTGAATAATCCTAATACAGTAAATTCTTTTATCAAAACAGTAAAAGAAAAGTACGCTTCAAAAACACGACGAAGTGAGTTTTTGCAATTCTGTATTGCAAAACTATTGGAGCGACCATCTGAAGATGTTTTTCGTGCTATTGAATGCTTGATAAAGGATGAGTCAATTTTTTATATACGAAAAGGTATAAATGAAATCACTATTGCATTATGGCGAGACAAAAATAAAAATACGGTATTTCATGCAATACTTGATGCCAATATTTATAATAAAAAAGCGGTTTTATTACAACAACTAATTGCACAAGCCGAAAAAACATTTGAAATTTATCATTATTTACCTTTTATAATGCAAAGAATATTATTTTTCAAAAACCACAATAAACAAACAATATTAACCGCGGCTATGACTTTTGGACGCAGTGATATTGTCAGCACATTGCGCATGGGGGATAGGAGTAAGACTGAAAACTTATCACCAGAGCTACGTGATAAATATTATATACAGACATACCGTATACTATTGGAACATTTCCAAGAGCTCTTATTGTGTTGTGGCTTAGGACATCTGGATATCATTAAAGAAATATTAGAAGCTTTACGATTATGTTGCCATAAAGATAGAGAAAAATATTATGCATTTTTGATGCATATACCGTTAACACATAATAATGATAGCAGTTTATTATTAGCGGCATGTGAAAGTGGAAACATAGAGCTGGTTACGCTAATACTTGATGAGTTGTTAGTAAGCTGCAATGGCGATAAAAATAAATTTTCACAAGGAATATTATACCAAAAAAATACAGGGTTTAATGCCGTTGCCATCGCTTGCTATAAAGGATGCATTGATATTTTAAAAGAATTGCTCAATAGGTTATTATGGAGTTGTGACGGTGATTTAGATAAGTATTATCAAATATTAACTCAACGACGTAATGATAATTTCACGTTGCTACATACATGTGCTGTACAATCAAGACACCACTACAGTAGTGATGATTTAACGTATGAACTTTTAAATGAAATTTATCCCGCATTAGAAAAAAGTTGTAACAACGATCTTGAAAAACTTGAGCGTGCTTTATGCCAAACGACTGAGGAAGGTTTTTCTTTCATAATGACACTTGCAAAACAAGGTTATACAAAGTCATTAGATTTTTTATTGGAAAAATTAAAAATAAAATTTGCTAATAATACACAGTTCTTATCAAACATTATTAACCAACAAAGTCGATTTGGTTGTGCAATAAATACGGCAGAACACTTCAAGAATAAAGAATGTTTTCTTTTATTGGCAAATGCGGGGGCAAACGTGTTAGAGCGAAATAGTCGGGGAGAAACTGCAATCAATAATGCTTTGCAACATTGGCCGGATGATCCTCAAGTACAAGCATTGAAGGCCGCTAGTTCGGGTAATAATAAACGCAAAGAGCATCCAACACTTGCAAAAGGTTCACGTCAACCACCACGACCAACTCCCAGCTCCAATAATGGTAGCTCTTCTTCAAGTCGTATGTGGGTGCCGATATCAAAACAATCTGGCCCACGTAATCCTGCAAATCATTCCAGACAGAATGAGCGAGGTGGTCACCTTGCGCGCAGCAGTAGCGAATCAGCTATTTCTCAAGATCCAGGACAGAGTTCTAGATATTGGACTCACTCACGTAGATGAGGCTAAGAAAGGGCTGGACAGTATAAGTCATAAAATATACACTAGGGTCTGTTTACAATTCCTAGCCAATAATTTTATTTTATCATCCATAAAATACGTGCGGCTTGAAAATCATTTTAATAATGGATTTAAATACCAAATCTTTGATTTATAGGTTTAATGATGACGGAAAACCATGTTACCGATATGGAATATATTTCAATTCAGCATTGTCCTTTATGT
>JAGVJQ010000124.1 GCA_020051015.1 Gammaproteobacteria bacterium | reverse complement strand
TTGTGGTCCGGTGGGATTGTTTGCAATTGCAAGTAGTATTCTGAAAGGTTCCTCTCAAGTTTTTGCAGTGGATACCTTACCTTCTCGTTTAGCATTAGCAAAGAAATTAGGCGCGCAGGTGATTAACTTCAATGAGCTGAATCCGGTTGAGGCGATCAAAGAAGCGACTGGTGGCTATTTAGCGGATGTCGTGATCGATGCTGTTGGTGTTGATGCCGTTCACCCTACGCAAGGGCCGGGGGCTAAAGAAGCCAGCAAATTAAAAGAAAATTTTGACCAGGAGCTTAAAAAAATAGCGCCGAAAACAAATATCGACGGTAATAATTGGACCCCAGGGAATGCGCCAAGCCAAGCGTTACGCTACGCAGTCGATATGGTAAAAAAATGTGGCCGGATCTCTATTATTGGTGTCTATCCTCAAACCTTAGAAGTCTTCCAAATTGGTAAGGCAATGAATAAAAATCTCACTTTAGTGATGGGTAATTGTCCACATCGGCGGTACATACCAAAATTATTACAACTCGTTCAGGGAGGAATATTTGATCCCACAACAATTCTGAGTCAACAGGAGCCACTCATTAGTGTGGTGGAGGCTTATAAACACTTTGATCGAAGAGAAACGGGCTGGATCAAGGTCGCTTTATTGCCTTAGATAATTGACAGTTAGCAATAAATTAATATTATACGAAAAATAATTGTTGTTTTTTACTCGTAGTTGACTTTAAATAGTAACGCTTATTGACAGGCAAGAATTAATTATTGCAATATTGAACTTTAGGGAGAAAGTTGACATGAATAAAATAAGATCAATAAGCAGAAAACTAAGAGTCGCGTTCATAATCGCTTTAATTATCACCCCCTTACTCAATATTTTAGTTTGGATGTTTTACGATAGACTTCCAGACGAGATTTCGATGACTCTAATACCTCACTCACTCAATCTCAATCAGATCAATATTAATCCACTGACCAAGACATTAGCGTGTCTAGCTGCTATGTTGCAGGTAGGGGTGATCATGTATGCGCTAAATTTATTGATTAAGTTATTCAAAAACTATGAACAAAATCAAATTTTTACAACGACCAATGTGACTTACTATCGTCGCCTTGGCTATTCCGTTTTCTTGTATGTAATATGCGACAAGATTGTTGAAATTTTGACCAGTATTATTTTGACTTTCCAGAATCCTGTGGGACATCGTGTTATGGCAGTGAAGTTTTCAGGTGCCGACTTGGTTGGATTAGGAACTGGCGTCGTAATCATCCTAATCGCTTGGATCATGAACGAGGGCCATCGGCTACAAGAAGAGCAGTCGTTAACAATATAGGTGGATGGTAATGGCATTAGTGGTTAATTTAGATGTGATGCTTGCTAAACGGAAGATGCGGTCCAATCAGTTAGCGCAACTTATTGGAATTACCGAGCAAAACCTTTCAATTTTGAAAAATGGCAAGGTACGAGCAATTCGTTTCACTACCTTGGAAGCGATTTGTAAACACCTCGACTGTCAACCGGGTGATATCTTAGAATATGTGGGCGACCGTCTAGAACAAGAATAATTGTTAAGAGCCGATAGTTAGTAACATAACCAAAGACATCACAATCATTCCCAAATCCTCAGTTAAAGTAACCGTTGATAAAGGTACATTTAATGCTGTGCCCATGCAGGCGCAACGGACATCCAAACCTTTCTTAAGCGCTTTAATCACTCCAATCGCTCCGATTGACATCAGAATTATGGTGAGGGTGTAAATCAAAATAGGCAGGATAAATGCTAAATAGGCTAAACCTAGCAGCAACTCGAAATACGGATAAATTAACGCATAGCGTCTAGAACGTTTCGCGATGACATCATACATTTGAAAACCATCAGCAAAGCCAGTTGGGTTAAATAATTTTAACAATCCAAAAATCGTTAAGAATAATCCCATGAAGTAATGCATCCACTCATGCCAATTACCGCCGATACTATAAGTTATTGCCAGTGCCGCAAGACACACTGTGATCAGTAAAATAAGCAGCGGCCAGTATTTGCTAAGAAAGTTTGGTTGTTGTTCCATTGATTTACCTTAAAAAATGTAACAGCAGTATAGTAAAAAATACCGGATTCTAAATCAACGCCATCCTCAGTAGGATAATTAGAAAAAGGAAGATTTTATGAAACTGTTTCTTACAATGTTGTTCACTATTTTTCCGTTGATAGCTGTAGCTGCTTGGCCAATGTTTGCTGTCCCTTCCGTAGTTGAACTTCAAACCGCACTGATATTTGACACTGCCGATTGTGAATCTGGATTTGGTAAAGTGCATCAAGGAGCTTTCCTAGCACTTAATAAATTTACCAACAACTTTTGTCCTAGTAGTTGGCAATGGCATATTGCAAACGATACTCAATGTATAAATTTAAAAATATTAACTTATCTTAACTATGCGATAGAACATGTGGTCATAAATTCTGTCACTGAAAAAAGTATTGTTACCGCTTATTATGGCATCGCAGGTGTACCCTT
>JAGVJQ010000120.1 GCA_020051015.1 Gammaproteobacteria bacterium | reverse complement strand
GGCGCTCCGCTGCTCACAGACGGCCAAGTATGCTCCGCTGCGGTGCTCAAAAATCAAGTCTTTCTGCCTCAGCCTAGCGAACTGTAAACAGACCCTAATCATTTGTAACGGATTCTTCGGATAACGCCCGCAATAAGACTGTTGGTTCATGCATAAATTTATTGGTTAATGCTGTCGCAAAGCGTGTTAATACTTGTTCGGCTGGGATACCATTTTTCAATTGCTGTAATGCTTTTTGCATTTCATTATCGCGTAATTGCTCCATTCGACTTCGATAATTACAAATTTCTGGCACCACATTCCGAGTACGTTGTTTGGCAGTAAATAATGTCAACTCGCGTTCGATAATGCTATTTGCGTGGGCAATAACCCCTTCTCTACCTGCTTGAGCTTCATCTACCATCGCTTGTAAGTCATCGAGATTATACAGATAGACACCATCAATATTTCCTACAGATGCCTCAACATCCCTAGGCATGGCAAGATCGATGATATACAAGGGGCGACGACGCTGACGCATGGCCACTAAGATATCGGCTTGTGTAATAATAGCCGTTGGACTTGCCGTCGCACTAACAATAATATCAGCTCGCGCCAAGTGATTATTTAATTGCTCAAAAGCAATAGCTTCGCCATGGTAGGTGGCCGCCAATTGCTCCGCATTTTCAAAGGTACGATTGGTCGCTAATAAATGTTTAACACCTGATTTGGTGAAATGTTTTGCAGCCAACTCCATTGTTTCACCGGCGCCGACCAGTAATAACGTCAAAGCTGAAAAATCACTGAAAATACAACGTGCTAAATTAACCGCCGCATAGGCAACAGAGGTTGGCCGTGCGCCAATCGTGGTTTGACTTCGCACCTTTTTAGCAGCTGCAAAAATAGCCGGAAAGACGGTTTGTGCCACATAACCCGCACCATCAATTTGTTGCATTTGTTGGAAAGCGGTTTTCAATTGGCCGAAAATTTGTGGCTCACCTAACATCATTGAATCCAGTCCAGCAGCCACACGCATTAAATGACGCACCGCCAAATTGCGGCTATGTAAATAGGTAACAGTCAGCCATTCTTGAATAGGAATTTGAAAATAATCTGCCAACCACATTTGTACATTGACCGGGTCGCCACCACTCCAAAACCATTCGCTACGATTACACGTCATTAATATACCGACTTCATCTGCACCTGTTGCCGCTTTAAAGACTGCAAGAAAGGCCACTTGCTGGTCGGGGGTAATAGCAACCCGCTCACGTAAAGCAAGAGTAGACGTCTTATGATTTATACCGCACACATGAAAATCAATCATTGTTTTGCGAACTTAAGCCTTGTTTTATGATCTAATTAAGTTATGCTTGTTTAGGGTCTGTTTACCATTCGCTAGGCTGAGGCAGAAAGACTTGATTTTTGAGCACCGCAGCGGAGCATACTTGGCCGTCTGTGAGCAGCGGAGCGCCGAAAATCAAGGTTTTATGCCCAGCATAGTAGAATGGTAAACAGATCCTAGAAACTGCAATCGGAGTATTTTACTCTAAGTTAGACGATTTTGGAAACGTGACGAAACAGGTACTTTTATATGCGCAACTCATTGATTTTTAGCCTGATAACAGGGATAGTCGGTAGCTTTGTTAGTTTAACTAGTTTTGCCGATGCCCCACCTACATCACAGCTTCCTGCTCACGAACAAGCGATTGCCAACCTTATCCTGGGCGAAATGGCTATTGAGCAAAATCAAGTCGATACAGCGCATGATTATTATCTTGCTGCAGTGGAACTCTCACACGATCCCGATGTCGCTAAACGAACTGTTTATTTAGCATTGATGTCTGGCCATATTAATATGGCTCTTAATGCCGCTAAAGAATGGGCAATATTAGCGCCAAAAGACGTTGAAGCACAACTTATTAATCTCGATTTATTGCTAAAAGTTCATCAAACAGCAGCCGCCGTTCCTTACTTACAACAAGCATTAAAAGTGGGTGACAAAAATACCATTAATTCTGTTATATCTGAACTACAAGATGCACCAAAAACGCTACAACAAACATTATTAGGTTCAATCTTACAATTACCCGCTAATCAACAATCTGAACCTAATTTACAAGTCATCACGTCACTATTGCAATTCCAAACTGGCAATCCTCAACAAGCCATAAAAACGATTAATGCGGTCCTATCCGTACGTCCTGATTGGCCACAACCTATCGCTTTAAAAGCCGATTATTTGATTAATACTGATCAAATTAATCAAGCATTAGCATTTACTGCAGCCAAAGCTAAACAATATCCTAATCAACCGATGATTCAGCTTATTGATGCTGAAATGTTACTAAAAGCAAAACAACAAGAAGCGGCCATTAATAAATTACAAGCATTAAAAGCGTTTCCCGAAACTCGTGGTATTGCTTTATTAACATTGGCCCAACTTGCCTTGCATAACAAAGATATGACAAATGCGGCAATTTATTTAAAAGAAGCAACGAGTGATCCTCTCCAAGCCGACACGGCTTATTATTTACTAGGTGAAATATATCAATTTGAACATAAAACTGATGAAGCTATTCAAGCTTATCAACACGTTGCCGATGGCCAGCACTATGTTACTGCCCAATTAAAAGCAGCAGCCTTATTAGCCAATAAAAATCAAAATCAACAGGCGCTGGAACTATTAAGCAACATAAAAATTGATAATATGAATCAAGCCAAAGAAGTGATTTTGCTCCAGGTCCAACTGTTGATGAAAATCAAACAAACTCCCGTTGCCTTACAAGTTTTAAACAAAGCCATTGCCGCTATACCGAATGATATTGAACTATTATATGCCCGCAGCATGGTCGCCAATGCTTTGAATGATGATGAGCAAAGTGAAAAAGATCTGAAAGAAATTTTGGTACTCGATCCCAATCAAACTACCGCCTTAAATGCATTGGGATATTTACTCATCAATACCCCAACGCGTTATCAAGAAGCGCTGGATTATACTCAACGCGCCCTAACGCTGGCACCACAAAACCCTGCGATATTAGATACTATGGGTTGGCTGCAATATCACATGGGCAACTATCAGTCAGCCTACCATTATTTAAATCGTGCTTATCATATTGATTATGATGGCGTCATTGCCGCACATTATGGTGAAGTCTTGTGGCGCATGGGAAATAAACCCGCCGCTAAAGAAGTATGGCAAGGTGCATTGATAAAATTTCCAGATGATCCGGCATTACTAGATACGATTAAACGTTTTTCAGAAAATAAACCACAATAGAAATTGTATGTGTAGGATTAAGTTAAGGGGTGTCTATCCATGTAGCCCGTATTAGCGCGGCAGGAAGATACGCAAGAGGGATTACTTCCTATGTGTAAGATATGAAAAAATGTTATCGCGCGTAATACGGGAACGATGGTTGTCCCTAGCACGATCCCGTATTACGCTTTTATCGTGAATGACTTTGTTATTGTCATTTTTTAATAATAATGAAAATTCCAAACCTAACCATTTCTTTCGCTAATACGGGCTACATTTCTTAACTAAGATGCTAGAATCAACAAATTGATTAATAATTTCTTGGAGCTAAATTAAACATGAAGGAACATAAAATTATTCTTGCTGCCTTAGGTGTAGCGACCCTTCTTACCGCATGTACCAATACCACAACCATGCCCCCTAATCAGCAATTCGCGCCGACTACCGCCGCCGTTACCTCATGGCCTGACCGACAACATACCTTAAGTAATATTACCGCATGGCAATTGCAAGGGGCTATCGGTATCCAGCAAGATACTAAACGCTGGAGTGCATCGATTAATTGGCAGCAACAAAATGCCAGCAATTATAAAATCAGACTCTATGGCCCATTTGGCGCTGGCGCGGTGCAACTACAAGGTCAACCAGGCTTAGTGACATTAGTCAGTAACAATAATCCCAAACCTGTTACCGCTAGTAGTCCTGAAGGTTTAATTGCCAAAGAAACTGGCTGGCAATTACCTGTAGCAAG
>JAGVJQ010000001.1 GCA_020051015.1 Gammaproteobacteria bacterium | reverse complement strand
TCTTGCTCATACAGATCGCCGCCAAAATGCAATCCCAAATTCTCAATGCTGTAACAATTTTTCAATAATTTATGAATATTAGCGCCATAATCACGCGCTAAGCGATTAATATGTAATTGTGGTAACCAAGAAAATTCTTCATAACAAGCTTGTAAAAACTCAGGAAAGCTACCATTGATTTCGCCACCAGGAAAAATAGCTGTTTTTGTCCAGGTAGAACTCATTTGAGGAAAAGTAGTTTTAAGCTTTTTTAATACATCTTCAGCTAAACAACGATGCGTAGTCAATTTACCACCATATACGGTGATAGAAGGTAAATTTTCTTCGAGATCATATTCGATGTGATAATCACGTGTTATTTTTGAAGCATTCGTTTTGTGGTCATCATATAAAGGTCTGACCCCAGAGTAATTCCAAATAATTTTTTCATCAGAGATATTAATAGCGAAATAGTTTTTTACTGCTGCTGCTAAATAGCTAATTTCTTGTTGATCAATTGCAACATTCTCTGGCGCACCATCATAGAGAACATCTGTCGTACCTATAATTAATAAATCATGCTGAAATGGTATCAAAAAAACAATTCGTTCGTCATTATTTTGCAATATAAACGCATGTTCGCCCTGATAAAATTTTTTAATAACGATATGACTTCCTTTAACCAACTTTAATTTCGGCTCAAACTCGTGCGCGGGCATAATGCAACGTTTTACTTTATCTGCCCATGGACCTGCCGCATTAATAATGGCCTTGGCTTTGATATTTTGTGTAGCCTGATTAATTGGTTTTACATTCACATTCCAATATGAAGATTCGCGCTTAGCATCTATAAATTCAGTCCGCGACAAAATTGTTGCGCCCTTTTGTTGTGCTAATTGTAAATTAGCAATCACTAATCGCGCATCATCGCCCCAGCAATCAGTATAACGAAAACCATTAGTGAGGTGTTTCAGATGCGATGGAGTTGGTAATTCACTTAATTGAATGCGTTTTGCTTTGGGTAAAGCTTTATCTGCCGCTAAAAAATCATAGATAAGCAAGCCTAACCCAATTATCATCGGAGAATGATATTGCGCATTATCTGGCATAACAAATGACATAGGAAAAACAAGATTAGGAGCACGTTTTAATAAAATACTGCGCTCACGCAATGATTCCTTAACTAATTTAAAATCATATTGTTCTAGATAGCGCAAACCACCATGAATTAACTTACTACTCGCCGAAGAGGTCCCGCTAGCAAAATCATTTTTTTCACATAAAAACACTGTTAATCCACGACCAGCAGCATCTGCTGCAATAGCGGCTCCATTAATGCCACCACCAATAACGACAAGATCATATTCCATGCCATTTTTCCAGTAAATTTGGATAATCAGAAAATATCCCATCCATGCCAATTTCAAATAAATGTTTAGCTTGTACAATATCATTAACGGTATAACATAATACTTTTCGATCGGTATTATGAATAGCATTAACACGTTCTTTTGTAACAATTTGCTTGTTTAAATGCACTGAATAACAGTTCAACTCATCCGCCAACTTTTGCCAGTCATCACGCCATTCATGTAATAGCAACCCTAATCGTGCACTAGGATTCCTAACTCGGGCATAGCGTAACGCCTCAATAGAAAAGCTAGAAATGAGAGGGATAGGTAATTCATTTGACCAATGTTTTTCGATTGCGCTGAATATTCCATCAACCAATAATTCAATACGATCATCAGCCGGTTTGATTTCAAGATTCATGCCCATTTTTATTTCTGCTAAATAAGCCAACATTATACTCAACGTTGGAATGGGTGTATGTTGATATTCCGTTGCATACCATCGCCCAGCATCAAGTTGCTTTAACTCAGCGGCACTGGCTTTTGCAATTAAACCTTTGCCATTGCTAGTACGATCCAATTTTTCATCGTGAAATATAAATAATTCACCATCTTTCGACAAGACTACGTCAAATTCAACCCATTGAGCGCCCATTTGTTTGGCTAACCTCATCGACGGCAAGGTATTTTCAGGAGCAAATGCGCTAGCACCACGGTGGGCGATTAACCAATAGGTTGGTGTTATTTGTGTTTTAAACATTGATATTCCTATCAATCAAATTGTCTTTCTACTTTAATAGAATATACTGCATTTGTCAGTAAATTAATAAAATTACGCTTATCAACGTATCGCTCGCCAAGGCGTAGGAACCATACTGAACTTGATCCAAGATTTAAACCTAGATTTTTTTCCATAACCCCTAGCGTCTCGGCGCTATATATGCTTTACTGGTGCAATTCATGAAACGATATATCTAGGAGTCACAATGGCCATTAAACGTTATCTTTTACCAGTTGCAATTGCTAGCGTATTAGCAACTAATGTAAGCTTCGCTTCATCGACCAAGCAAAGCACAACCAGCAATGATAAAGCGTCTGATTTAGTCATGACCTTAACAAAAGGCCAAGCAACCATCGTGCAATCATTCCCTTCATTGGGTAACTTGGAAGGATTTGTTGTGAAACCAGCTGGTGCCCAACAAGGACAACCAACTATTATTTATGCTGATAAAGATGGGCAATATGCTTTTGTAGGTGCATTATTAACCCCTAATGGTGATAATCAAAGCTCAAAAGATAATCAACAATACATTGTGTCAACCATTGCACAAAAAGCTCTCAGCGAAGCAAAAAATACTGCGTGGATATTAGACGGCAAACCTGATGCCAAGCATATGACTTATGCGGTAGCTGACCCTAATTGCATTTATTGCAATAAATTATATCAAGTAACACGTCCTTATGTTCAATCTGGCGATTTAGCTATTCGTTGGATATGGGTAGGTTTCTTGAAAGATACCAGTCCAGGTTTAGCGCAAGCAATTTTAGCATCTAATGATCCCATTCAAGCAATGGCTCAAGATGAAAATGGCTTTAATGCAAGTACTGAACAAGGTGGCTTAACACCACTTGCCAATCCACCTAAAGATGTTATGGATAAATATAAAAAGAACATGGATTTCTTAGGTGAGTTTCAGTTCCCTGGTACACCTGTTTTGATTTACCAAGATCAAAATGGTAAACCGCAAGCAGCATTTGGTTTGCCAGTTGGTGACCAACTGACCAAGACCATTGAAAGCATGGGCACGTTATAAGCCATGCCGAAAAGGGGCGTATTTTATACGCCCCTTTTTTTATGATTAAAATCATTTAGGGTTTATTTACAGTTGCTTCTGCTACCCTCAGTATGCTACCATTCATGCTCAATAATTAATCAAAAAAAATAAATTCTATGCCTAACCCACGTCCTGTTGATGTTACAAAAGCTTTACTTTTTTTTATTGCTCGGGCTTCCGCTGGTGTGACATTCGTACATGATGTCGCCGATCTTTTTGCCGATGATCTTTCTGAAGAAATGCGTTTAGGGATGGCATCAGGTTTAACTGGATCTTGTTTAGTTGGATTATTTGCTTTTTGGACATCTATTTCTGATAGCTACTCGGCCAAAGATTTACTGCCAGAGCGCAGACTCGATCACGTTGCGGCAGTTAGTAAAGCATTTTTGTTTTCTTTAGCGCGTACTACTGCTTGTTACAGTGTTTTACGTTATTGTGTATTACTCTTTACTGAAGATAATTTATGGCTCAATCTTTCTGGATTAAGTTTTGCATTACTCACTGGAAGCCTGGCATTAGGTATTTCAGCGCGTGAAAGTTACCGTCATGCAAAAAATAATCAAACAACAGTTGCGCAAACATTGGCATTAGAAAATGAAGAAGCAGAGTTATTACCTCAAGAAGATGTCTCTAAACTTAAACAACGAATTCATGAATTAGAACAATCTAATCACCAATTAATAGAACAAATGAAAGCAAAAGATAAACTCCATACTGAACTTCTAGCAAAAAACTCACGTTTCCTACGTGAGTCTTCATCAAATTCAATATTAAGTTCATTTTCAATGGATGCAAATTTAGCTGAAAATAATTCTGGTTATTGCATTATATTATGATATTTATTTCAATAACATCGCCGTTGCAAGGATAATCCATACCACCCATACCGCTTCAGTAAAATATGGCATGCTTTTGCGATAAATTACATAATATAATCCTGCGGGAATGCCAACACAGACAAGTGGAATAATTAACAAAGCAACTAATTTCCGCAATAGCACGCCAATGGTACCATCAGAAAAAATAACTTTCGTAATTTCATATAACCAATTGTGTAATGCTTGTATCCAGGTTAATCCCACAGTTAAATATTTACTTAACAGCAGAACCACCAAACTCGCAAGAATAATTGACGTAATTTGTTTTAGCATTGAACCATCCTAATGTTTTGCATAGGTACCTGTTATCGATGCCATACCTACAATATGGCCTGCCATCGCATCTTCTAATTGTGATGCCGTTAAATCGGGATTGACATATAAAGCTTGATCTAATGCATATAATTCAAAACGGTAATGATGTGTGCCTGATTGAGGGCATGGTCCTTGATATGTACTTTGGTTCCAACTGTTTTTACCCACTAAGGTGCCATCAACTTTGGCCTGATAACCTTCAGGAATAGAGGTGGTACCCAAGGGAATATTATATATTACCCAGTGAACCCAGTTTTTATTGGGGGCATCAGGATCACGTGCAATAAGCGCATACGCTTCTGTTGCCGGGGGAATAATAGACCATTGAAATGCTGGGGATATATCAGCGCCTTGACAAGTATATTTTGATGGGATTGCACTACCCTCAGTAAAATCTGGGCTGGTGAGTGTCAATGCATGGGCTGAGGTTGCGGCTAATAAAGTAATGCTGAAAAACCAACTTGATAATTTCTTCATTAATGATAATCCCTTATTTATTATTGATATCTCATTGTAAACCGCCCCCCTAGTTTTATTCAAGTAAAAATACCAGCTATTTTTCGATGTGCTTAAGCATTAATTAAGTTTTGACCTGTATTATAATATGTAAGAAATTATGACAAGTGACATGATGCGAAACGACAACGAACAACAATCTTTATTAGCCTCAGAAAGCGTACCAGGAAAGGTGCGGCTTTCTTCTTTTCTTTTGAAAACATCGACCTGGGCAGTTATTGCTGGTAGCTTGGCAATTGTTACCACAAACATAGTTGAGTTAGTAACACCATTGTCCGCACCTCTTTTTTATGGTGCTATTTTAGGTGCCGCGACATTAATTGGATTGCCACTTGGCATACATGAACATCGCAATGCCATGAAACAAGCAAATAAACTTATTAAACAACAAAATGAAATAAAGGATGAACTCTCAGATATCAAAGCCGCTGGTTTAAATGCTCTTGAAGAAGAAAATGTTAATAAAAAATCCTCTGATAAGATATTTCAACAATTTAGCGCCAATCAAGTATTTTTTGCTTCGAGCGCTGCATTTGGCGGTTTATTCACGACCATTGGTAAAGATATTAAAGCCTATGCATTTCCTACTACCGAATTAACAACACCGACGTTAATGGTAATTCTAGTTCCTGGTATCGCATTCACCATATTGCTTGCCTATGGCTATCGTAAAAGTGATGTCATTGTTGCAAGCTGGGAAAATGAAATCGTTAGTTCTATCGAGCAAGTACATCTTGAAATTAAGAAAATTTTACAACAACAACGGGCAACCCTTTTTGCTCATAACCCGCCGGCGTTGCCATCCAACTCCGGAACTGACGTTAGTATTGATATAGAAGAGTTATCAAGCGGTGATCAGCAGCAATTAGAAAACTTGCTCAACATTAATTCCACCTACGGAAGTCCCAATAAACTGCCTTAAATAGGTCGTTAATGAAAGATCAGTGATACGGTTGCTATCAAGTGAAGCTTCCCTAAAAACCAATCCTTGTGGTGTCCGAAATACAAAGCCTAAATGTGATACATTGATATGTGTACCAATGTATCGCGTTAAATCCCAGTTGGGGCGCACAATTTCAATAATGGCTCCAGACGGAATTTGGTTAAATAATTGCATATTAGGTTGGCCAGCAGCATCATACAATGCACTGATTGGAATATAGGGTGTTGCAACTCGTTGGGCTTTAACCGTACTCGCTTGCGCACGTAAAGCATTTAATAATTGAGCAGCTTGTTCATCGCCAGGATAAGAAAAAACTCTTACCCGATCTGGTAACATCATACGATACCAATTCGGTCTATCGATAGTTGTTACTGCATAACGTACCGGTGAAAGGCCATTAGTATTTTTGATACTAGCAGTTATATCTTTGATATAACCCGATTTTGCATTATTTTCATTCCAATCACCCGTTACAAAATGATTACGAGCAACAAAAGCAACTTGTCCATTCTCATAGCTAAGCAATTTAAAAACACGCTGAAATTCTTGTAAATTATTGGCATTTGCTAATGCAATGACCGTATTAACATAAGTCATGCAATCAAATGCATCCGTACGATAAAGTGGATTCTTATCGAAATCGGCATTTGGCCCTTCACCCAATGGGAATTTTTGATAGGGTTTACCCATAAAAAATGCGCTATCAAACGCCACGCGTGCAGCAATACTATCAGCGTGACTTGCTGGATGTTGATACAGCTGTTTAATAACTGCATCGTATTTTGACATATTATATTTAGGAATAATTTGAATGGGTACCGTCGCTGCAAAGGCAGTCGATGTGCTAACTAACATCAATGTATAAAATGATATTCCTACCACACGTTTTGCGATATCAAGAGCTCTTCCCATCATTTAGTAATTTATTCCTTCCCTAATTTCATTTGAATTAATGAATAAAAAGTCTCGGGTAATTCTGCAGTTATTACCACATACCAGGCATTATATACTAAATGTTGGCATTTTACGGCATCTTTTTCAGTCATGATAATCGGTAAATTTTGCGCATGTAAGAAAGTAAAGTCTGCTTCAGAATAGTTATGATGATCTGGGAATGCATGTTCTATGATATCAATATGATATTCACGCAATAAATCAAAAAAACGCGCCGGATTACCAATACCAGCCATGGCATGAATGCGTTGATTTTTAAAACTTGCTATATTTCGGCTCTCATTTGAATTAAGCGATTTAACAGAAGTCGGATTAAGATGCATATTAAAAACGGTATTAACATTATTAAGCTGTTCTTCACCATTCACAATAATGATATTTTCAGTGCTAATTCGTGATATAGGCTCACGTAACATGCCAGCTGGAAGCAGAAAACCATTACCGAATTGCCGCTTACCATCGATTACAACCACTTCAACATCACGGACTAAAGCATAATGCTGTAAGCCATCATCACTGATAATAACATCGCACTCCCCTGCTGCTTCTAACGCTTTCACTGCACGCACGCGCACGGGATCAATCATAACAGGGCAATTAGTATGACGAGCGATCATTAATGGCTCATCACCGGCTAAAGAAACTGGGGTATCAGTTGTAACACAAAATGGGAAGTGGGTAGCTTGGCTTTTATAACCTCGGCTGATGATAGCTGGACGAAATCCTTTTTGTTTCAATTGTTCAGCTAAAGCAATTACCAGCGGTGTTTTACCCGTGCCGCCAACGCTGATATTACCAATGACGATAATCGGCAAGGTAGATTTATATGTCTTGAAGATTCCACAGCGATAACCCCATTGTCTTATCGCAATAATGACGCCAAATAATAGCGAAAATGGCCATAACAACCAACTGATTAAATTACGTTTTAGCCACCAAGAAGGGAATTGCATGTAGAAATCCATCGTCCATAGTAGAATTGTAAACAGACCCTAGTTAATATTTTCCGTCATGGGTATTTCACTTACTGGTTTCTCATCCTGAAAATGCATAGTATATAAACGATAATAATAATTTTGTTTCGCCATTAATTCAGCATGAGTTCCCATTTCTACGATATGACCATGATCCATGACTAAAATACAGTCTGCATTTTCAATCGTTGATAAGCGATGGGCAATAACCAATGTAGTACGATTTTTCATGACTTCATCTAACGCTGCTTGAATATGTCGTTCAGATTCAGTATCCAAAGCCGAGGTTGCTTCATCTAAAATTAAAATAGGCGCATTTTTCAAGATTGCGCGCGCAATAGCAATTCTTTGTCGTTGTCCACCGGATAATAATACACCGTTTTCACCAACGCGCGTGTGAATTCCATTAGGTAATTTCTCAATGAATTCCATGGCATGAGCAGCCGTTGCTGCGGCAATAATGTCGGCCTCAGTCACGGGCTTATCATGACAACCATAAGCAATATTATTAGCAATAGTGTCATTAAATAAAGTTACATGCTGACTCACTTGCGCAAATTGACGGCGTAAATCGCTCAATTTGATATCGAAGACATTCATGCCATCAATGGTAATTTCGCCTTCAGTAATATCATAAAATCGAGGTAATAAACTCACAAATGTTGATTTACCACTACCCGAACGCCCCACTAAGGCATAGCATTTACCAGCAGGCACTTTTACTGAAATATTGTGCAAGACTCGCTTATCATTTTGCTTATATTCAAAATGCACATTTTTATATTCAATATGGCCAGCCACTCGATCAACGGATTTAGTGCCGCTATCTTGTTCAATGGGTTCATCCAATAACGCAAAAATACTTTCAGCACCCGCCAAGCCACGTTGTATAGTAGCATTAACAGAAGTTAAGTTACGCATTGGTTTTAATAAGGCCATCATCGATGCAACTACGGCAGTAAAACCACCTGCACTCATATGACCAACGCCAATATGATTAGTTGCCATGAAAATCATCGTTGCCAAGGCAGACACACCAATCAATTGCACGCTGGAGTCACTAAGCGCGCCAATAATAACTAATTTTAATTCCCAACCAATTTGTCCCTCAGTGGCCTTATGGAATTTTTTCTGTTCGTATTCTTCTCCACCAAAGGTACGAACAACTTTATAACCTTCAAGTGTTTCTTCTGTTACATGAGTAATACTACCCATGGCTTCCTGCGCATTTCTACTTAATCGTCGCATGCGAATGCTGCTTAACTTTACTAAAGCCGCAATGATAGGAATAGTGGCTAAAAAGACTAATGATAATTGCCAACTTATGCTAAACATCACCACAAGTAAGCCAATAACTAAAGCACCTGACTGAACCAGTGTAATGACTGCATTAGTGGTAGAAGATGAAATTTGAGCTGCATTATAAACTAAGAGTGATAACAATTGGCCAGATGAGTTATGATCATAAAACGAGCATGGTAATCGTAAAAAATGATCAAATATATTACGTCGCAATCCCATCACCACGCTACGCGCCACCAAACTCATACAATAACTGCCCACCAAGTTCATGATTGAGCGTAAAACAAATAAACCAATAATCAATAATGGGATCCATCTTAAAAAGATAGGATCAGGCTTAATAAAGCCTTTATTTAAAATAGGTTTTAATAAATAAGCAAAAGTTGAATCAATGCCTGAAAAAGCAATATTAGCTACAATGGCAACTAAAAACGTGCCTAAAAAGGGTTTTACATATTTAATCAAGCGTTTATATACTTCCCATCCACTGCCTTGAGGCTTGGCTGGACCGCTTTTTTTAGTGACTACTTGAAATTTACTCATGCAAACAATTCCGGGTTATCTGGGGTTGGTATTATATACCACTATTGTTGTTATAGGGCTTAACTGACAAGTTTGTCATAATACCCTGAAATGAGAAAAGATGCCAGTTTTGATGGCCGGATGAGTATATATTCATTGCCAAAAATGATGAAACATAACTCGATATTGTTGAAGCTCTACTGGTTTATTCGGTCTTAAAATAACTGTCACTGCACCACCATAAGCAGAATTAAAACATTGACTACCTTCCTGTTGGTAACGCTGTTCCACTATTTTTGAAGGAAAGCGATAACGATTTAAATACCCAGTAGCAAAAATAACATATTGCGGCTGTACAGCTGCTAAAAATTTCGGTGTCGAAGAACTGATGCTACCATGGTGTGGTGCGACTAACAGTGTTGATTTTAATTGGTGTTGGTATTTACTCAGTAGCGCATATTCAGCTGGCTTTTCAATATCGCCTGGTAATAATATACTTTTATCCCCCGCCTGAATTTGCAAAACACATGATGTATTATTGTCAGCCTGCTTTTGTTCTGGAAATGGATAAAGCATTTTAAATTGCACACCATCCCATTGCCATTGCTGCCCGACCACACATGCTTCAACATGATAACCTTTAAATTTACCGGTCGCACTAGTCAAAATAGGTAATGATGGATATTGCTGCAATAACGCCATCGCACCACCAGCATGATCGGCGTCACCATGACTAATGATTAATTGATCGATGTGATAAATATGTTGGTTCCGCAGAAAAGGTAATATCACAATGTCTCCCATATTATAACCATCCGGGTACCCCATCCCAGTATCATAAATTGCCGTATGTGAGTGCGTCTGAATAACGACGGCTAATCCTTGCCCCACATCTAAGGTGGTTATTTTGACAGAATGTGATGGTAATTTTTCTGGCTTTACCGCAATCACGGGAAAAAACCATATTATTGCTAACCATCGCCCAGGAAAGCGGGTTGGTGCTAATAATAATAAAACGGCGACCATACACGGAATAATTAACCACGGGTTATTTAAACCTAAAAACCAACTATTCCAATGAATATTGGCCAAATATTGCAAATAAGGCCATAACCACTCCAAGGTTTTTTCGGATAATAACAATAACCAATAGGCAATTTGATGGTTAAATGGAGCAATGATACAACCCAATAAAGCAATCGGCACCGTCACCCAGCCAACCCATGGAATGGCTATCATATTAGCCAGTAATCCCACTACTGATGTTTGTTGAAATAACAACCAACTTAATGGCATCAAACCAATTGTTGCGACCCATTGCACTCGTCCAAATCGCCACCATAAATTTGTGGCTGCTAAGCGCGCATTCATACCATAACCAATTAAGGCAATGGCACCAAATGATAACCAAAATCCCATATTCATTACTGCAAATGGATTGATAATTAAAATGATGCCTAAACCCAACATAAAGCGTTGCATTGGCAAGCTATAACGACTCACTAAAATAGACGACATCCAAGCAATAATCATGATTAAAGTACGTTGCGCCGGAATTGAAAAACCAGAAAACGCGGTATAAACCAAGGCTCCCACAATCGCAAAAATTGCTGCCGCTTTTTGTGACGGTAACATTTCACATAATGTAGCAAAACGTCGCCATAACCACCCTGCTGTGAAATAAAATAACGCTGCAATCATTCCGATATGTAAACCAGAAATCGCGATTAAATGGGTAGTACCCGTATTACGAAACACTTGCCATTGTGGTTGTGAAATAGCCGCACTATTACCAACGGTTAACGCATCGATGACGCCAGCAAAAGGCCGATTAATCAATGTATTTAAAATGAAGCGATCATAACGTAAACGAATATTGGTAAGATAATTCCAAATACTATTTCGTAGGGATGTATTGCATACGCCCTCCTCATCACTTATGCACTTAATCGACGAAGCTGATTGATAATCGTGTTGCATGCTAGATGGCATAGAAAATGGCGTTATCACATATCCCGTTGCCCTAATACCATTTTCGAATAACCATGCTTCGCGATCAAAACTGCCGGGATTAGCGTAGCCATGCGGACGCTTTAATTTTATTTTTAACTGCCATGTTTGGCCAATTACTAGATTATTAGGGGCATGTTGCCAATTTAATAATGTTTCCAAATGAATAAACTGGCATTGATTGTCTTGGCAAAGTTTTTCGACAGTAAATTGAAATTGTATTTGGCCATATTTCGTGACCGGTAGTGAATCAATTTTACCTTGGGCTATGAGCGGAATATTTTCTAAATTTCTTGGTAAAGATTCTGCTAAGCTCTGATGTGCATTTAAAGAAAACCAAGCAAAGCCGAAGATAATAGCCACGATAAGATGACATATAACTTGGTAAGATTTTAAGAATGGTACCAACCGCCCTAATATAATAAGCAATATACCAAGTAGTGTGGCTGAAATAATCACCCAATCAGGCAAGAGACTAGCTTGCATGAGTGGAATTAACATTCCACAGAGAAATGCTGGAACGAGGGAGATGAGCATAAATCACCTTATGCAACAATAATTAATGCATATGGTAATTTTTAATTAACTAATAAGCAAGCACGTCAGACGTAAGAACCGATCCAACGTAGGGCATTTTTAGTCCACATTAATCTCTAAAATTTTTAAACTGCAATGGTAAAGCAAAATCTTCACCTCTTAATGCTGCCATGACTTCTTGTAAATCATCCCGTTGTTTACCCGTAACACGTACTTGATCAGATTGAATAGCGGCCTGCACTTTAAATTTCTTATCTTTAATAAATTTAATAATCTTTTTTGCCGTTTCTGTTTCAATACCTTGCTTAACATTAACAACCAAACGAGCTTGGCTTAAATTAGTTTCTATTTTTTGATAATCCAGACAACGTACATCAATACTGCGTTTAGACACTTTATTACTTAAAATATCTTGCATTTGCTTCACCTGAAAATCAGATGGCGCCATAATCGTGATTTTATCATCTTTAAAGTCATATTTGGCATCTACGCCTTTGAAGTCAAAACGCGTAGTGACTTCACGATTTGCTTGGTCAATTGCATTAGTTAATTCATGACTGTCAATTTCTGATACAACGTCGAATGATGGCATTTGATTAGCTCCTCTAAGAATTTGAGTAATGAAATATTATATACCCATCATACCTCAAAATGCGAGTTTATCATCCCGAGTGACCGCGATCTTTGAACGTTCGTCAATCGAAAAACCTCGAAAGCCAGTCGAGTATTCCTGCGGTTTTTCTCAATCCGAACGTCCAAATTTCATCGTTCACTCAGGCGCTAAACTTCGCACCTTGAGGTATGATGGGTATACACCGATTAAGGTGTGATGGGTATATACCATAGGATCTCTTAGTTTATTGATTGACTCGCAGCCTATTTCAAAGCTAACATGAGGATGGATTTTTTTTAACAAGGAACGATTATGGCAGATGCATTAAAAAGTTTATGGTTAATGCCTACATTACGTGGGGTTTTAGCAATTCTATTCGGCCTCATTCTCTTCGCCTATCCAGGTTTATCACTTGTCTTTATGGTAGCGTTATTTGGCGCTTTTGTTCTGATTTCCGGGATATTCACCATTATCATGGGATTCATGCGCCGACACTATGATGCAATGTGGAAAAACTATATTACCGATGGTGTGATTAGTGTCATCATTGGCTTAATCGTCTGGTTATGGCCAGCTATCACCAGCATGGTATTAGTTTACTTTATCGCTGCGTGGGCATTAATAGGTGGCATAATACAAATTGTTAGTGCCATTCGCTTGCGCCAGTTTTTCCCCAGTATCTGGTTAAGCTTGATCATGGGTATATTGTTAGTTGTTTTTGCATTAGCCGTCATTATTCACCCAGGCGCTGGTGCAGTAGCGATTTCTTTTGTGATTGGTATTGTAGCCGTTGCATATGGCATTATTGCTATTGGATTTGGTTTACAATTACGGAAAGCTGTGAAGATGTAAATGAAAAAAGGCGTATCGAAATACGCCTTTTTATAACTTGTTAGGGCATATTAACTATGCCCTTTCTTTTTATTTCCAGCCAGTTACTTCAGCTACGGTTTGACCGATAGCAGCAGGTGAACGGATAGTGCGAACACCAGCCGCTTCTAATGCAGCAAATTTTTCTGCTGCCGTACCTTTACCGCCAGCAATAATGGCGCCAGCATGGCCCATACGTTTACCAGCAGGTGCAGTAACACCAGCAATATAAGATACAACTGGTTTGGTAACATTGTATTTAATGAACTCAGCCGCTTCTTCTTCAGCAGAACCACCAATTTCACCAACCATGATAATAGCTTCAGTCTGTGGATCGTTTTCAAACATGTCGAGAATATCGATAAAGGTTGAGCCTGGAATAGGATCGCCACCGATACCAACACAAGTACTTTGACCAAAACCTAATGCAGTTGTTTGATTAACTGCTTCATACGTTAAGGTACCTGAACGTGAAACAATACCAACTTTACCTGGCATATGAATATGACCTGGCATAATACCAATCTTGCATTCGCCTGGGGTAATGACGCCTGGGCAGTTTGGTCCGATTAAACGTGAATCGGTATTTGCTTCCAAATACGCTTTAACTTTCAGCATGTCCAAAACTGGTACGCCTTCAGTAATACAAATAATCAACCGCACACCGGCATCAGCCGCTTCAATAATGGAATCCATGGCAAATGGCGCTGGAACATAAATTACTGAAGCATCAGCACCAGTAGCTTCAACTGCATCACGCACGGTATTAAATACGGGTAAGCCTAAATGTTCTTGGCCACCTTTACCTGGCGTAACACCGCCCACCATTTTGGTACCATAATTAATGGCTTGTTGGGAATGGAGTGTACCTTGACTGCCAGTAAAACCTTGGCAAAGTACTTTGGTATTTTCGTTAATTAAAATGCTCATTATTCCCACTTCACCGCTTTAACGATTTGACGAGCAGCATCATCAAAGCCTTTTGCAGCAATGATATTCATACCACTTTCATTTAAAATTTTGGCCGCTAATTCAGCATTATTACCTTCTAAGCGCACAACTACAGGTAAGCTTACGCCGACTTCAGCCACTGCACTTAAAATACCTTCGGCAATCATGTCGCATTTAACGATACCGCCAAAGATATTAACTAAAATACCTTTTACATTGGGATCAGATAAAATGATTTTGAATGCTTCAGTTACGCGTTCTTTGGTTGCGCCGCCACCAACGTCTAAGAAGTTAGCTGGGTTGCCGCCATGTAATTTGATTAAATCCATGGTTGCCATCGCTAGACCTGCACCATTAACCATACAGCCAATGTCGCCATCTAAAGCGATATAGTTTAATTCCCAGTTCAATGCACGATTTTCACGTTCATCTTCTTGGCTAGCATCACGCATCGCGCGTAATTCAGGTTGACGATACATTGCATTAGCATCAACAACGATTTTTGCGTCTAAACAGGTTAATTTGCCATCTGTACGTACAACCAATGGGTTGATTTCTAACATAGACAAATCACGTTCCATAAACATTTTACCTAACTGTATTAAAATATGGGTAAATTGTTTCATTTGGTCGCTATTTAAATCTAAGGCAAAAGCTAATTCGCGAGCTTGATATGGCATAACGCCTACCAATGGATCAACAATAATATGCTGAATTTTTTCAGGATGTTCTTCTGCAACTTTCTCAATTTCAACGCCACCTTCTGTAGATGCCATGAAAATGACTCGTTTTTGAGCACGATCAACCACTGCACCTAAGTACAATTCACGATCGATATCGGTTGGCTCAGAGATTAATACTAAATTAACTGGCTGACCTTTAGCATCGGTTTGATAAGTCACCAGACGTTTACCAATCAGATTTTGGCTGATTTGCATCACATCATCGAGAGTGCGTACAAATTTTACACCGCCTGCTTTACCACGACCGCCGGCATGAACCTGGGCTTTAACAACCCATGCATCACCACCTAACCGTTTTGCTGCAGCTACAGCTTCTTCTGCGTTAGCAGCAATTTCCCCACCTGGGGCAGGAATGTTGTACTGCTTTAATAATTGCTTTGCTTGATATTCATGTAGATTCATATTTATCTATCCACAATTGTTGGTTAATTTGAGGTGTGGATTATACACGAAAAATGGGGAATAACTATACCCAGTACAGCCTAAGATGGGAATTTATCGTTTAACATAAAGATGTTCTATAAAAATAAGATTTAAAATGCTTTGCTTTAAGTATTATCATTTTAGCGCTGGGCTTGTGCTTTTAGGTGATGTACTCCCAGGACACATCATTTCAAAAATCTGATTCACGTCATCTGAGCTTGCTATTTTCTTGATTGGCTTTGGGTCAGTATTATTATTTGAGGAAAGTACTACATCCCCAGAATTATCTGCTCGATTTGTTTTTTTTCGGGGCGAGTTACTAAAAAAACAACAAAACATAATTATCTCACCTTTCTAATTATTATTAATTCGCTCTTATTTAACTAAATTTCGCTTCGAGGATCAAGTGCATTTCGTAACGCATCACCAAACAAATTCAATGCTAAAACAAATGTAAACATAAAACAAAATGCTGCTGTTAATGGCCACCATACTACCGGTTCACGGGCTAACTCCATCCGTGCAGCATCAATCATATTACCCCAGCTGATAGTAGATGGATCAACCCCTACTCCAACATAGGTTAAGACAGCCTCTGCCAATACCAATCCGCTAAAGTCCAGCACGACTGTCACAATAATAATATGCATTACATTGGGAATAATATGACTAACCATGATCCGTGACCAGCTTGAACCTAAAGTCTTAGCCGCAGCAACATAATCCATTTCTCTTAATTTCAATGTTTCGGCACGTAATATACGGCATAATCCAACCCATCCTGTTAATCCCAAAATCAGGCACAATGCAATCAATCGTAAATCAGCTTGTTGACTAATGCTAGAAAAGAAACCTGGGTGATTATTTATAAAAACTTGTATCGATAGTACCGATGCGGCAATCAATAATATTCCTGGGATAGAGCTAATTGTCGTGTAAATATATTGAATAACATCATCCGTTTTGCCACCAAAATACCCCGCTATTATTCCTAACCCAATAGCAAATGGCAGCATAAATAACATCGTTAAACTACCAATTAATAATCCAGTGCGAATGCTTTTGATGGATTCATAGAAAACATCATTTCCAACTTTATCCGTACCAAAGATATGATAATGAAAACAAAATCCAGCAATAAAGCTAATGATTACAATCCATGCTGCCATGGTGAAAAAAAATGTTCGATAAGGAAAAAGTGTTTTACCTTGCCAAAATAATTGTTGTGTCGTACGCCAAGATAAATGCCAACGTTTTTTACAAAACCAGCTTAATCCAAGGTAAAAAATTAAAATAATAAATAAAGAAAGCACGCCAACAATCAAAAGCTTTAAAGGAAGATTTTTAACCCCTTTAAATTCCAATGGTGGATAATATCCGTGAAAATGCCCTTTCGCATCATGATACCAAGTCAAGGTCAATGAATGAGTCGCCCATGGCTTTGAATAAGTAGTTTCATTTTCTGAGCTAAGTGGTTTAAAAATAACATCAAGCAAACTTTCACTCGCTGCCGCATAATTTGCTTGCGTCCCATTTGATTGTGGTAATTTAGGTAAAAAGTGAATAGAGTCACATATTGCAATAGCAAAATAAATAACTAAAATGATGCCGGAAAAAATGGCAACAGGTTGATATACTATTTTTTTCCAAGCTTGACGCCAATGTGCTTTTTTTAATGAATGAAAAAATACAATAGCCGCAATAGCTAAAAAAATAAAAATTAACCAATCAGAAATAAAGATTACTGGCTTAAATGGCAACATATTATTACTCCAACCGTACTCTTGGATCGACCAAGGTATAAGTAATATCCGTCAGAATAAGTCCAATCACGTAAAACACGGTTCCTAAAAATACCATCGTACGAACAATCGCAAAATCTTGCGAACGAATCGCATCAATCATGTAATTACCTAATCCCGGCACACCAAAAAAAGATTCCAATAATAAACTACCCATAAAAAGACTAGGGATAACAACCACCACACCGGTTAAAATTGGCAACATGCCATTTTTCAGAACATGCCTAAATAATACCGCTAAATTACTTAATCCTTTGGCGCGCGCAGTTCGAACATATTCTTTAGAGATCTCTTCCATAAAAATAGTACGATACCAACGGGTGCCGGCACCAATGCTACTAATTACTGCCACCGCTACTGGCAATAATAAAAAACGCCAAGCATCTAATCCAGGTACATAACCAGAAATGGGAACCAATTGTAAAATTTTAGCGAAGAGATATTGACCCGCAATAATGTAAAACAAGCCAGAAATAGACATCAATACTACACACATGAATACTGCAGATAATTCAAAAAATGTATATCGAAAAAATACAACCAACAAAGCAAATACAATATTAACAAATAATCCCAAAACTAAACTTGGGACAGCAATAGCCAAACTGGGCCACATTCGTTGTGAAATATCTGTATTAATATTTCTTCCTTGATCAGAATTACCAAAATTAAAGGTAAATTGCGATAGTGACTTTTTAACAAGTAAAGTATCAGTGATTTTTGCTATGCCCGCTTGTTCAGCGTTGTAATATAACGGCAAATTATAGCCATGCGATATTTTCCATTGTGTAATCATCGCTGGGGTAACATATTTTTTACCTAATTGCGCACGCGCCATATCATCGGGGGAATTAACAACAAAAAATAACATAAAAGTAATCAGATTGACGCCAATTAATATTGGGATGGCGTAGAGAATTCTTCTGACTAAATATGCAAACATAGGAATTCAGTCCTTTTCTTGTTAAGTTCCTGGGCCCTTAATAGGTACCGCCATTAAGTTAAGAAATGTAGCCCGTATTAGCGAAAAAAATGATTAGGTTTTGAATTTTCATTACTCTTAAAAAATGAAAATAACAAAATCATTCACCATAAGAGCGTAATACGGGATCGTGCTATGGGCAACCGTTGATCCCGTATTACGCGCGATAGCATTTCTCTATAGCTTACACATAGCAAGTAATACCTTTTTTGTATGCTGCAGCCGCGTTAATACGGGCTACACGGATAGATAGTTTTTCACTTCATGGTAGGATCCTAATTTATCCTACAATAAACCTGTTTACCCATTAAATACGTTTCAGCAATTACCCTATCATCACCCAATACCTGTAACATAAATAATTGTTCTTGGATTGTCTTGGTTCGTTGATATCGATAATTTAATAAAGGCGTAGCTTTCATATCTAATACTATAAAGTCAGCTTCTTTACCTATTTCAAAATTACCGACTTTAGAATCAATATGCAATGCCCGCGCTCCACCTAATGTCGCTAAATAAAAACTTTCAAGTGGGGGCAATTCATTATGTTGCAGTTGTTGAATTTTGTAAGCTTCATTCATAGTTTGCAACATACTAAAACTCGTGCCCGCACCAATATCCGTTCCCAACCCAATTTTTAATTTATACCGTTTGGCCATTGCCATATGAAATAATCCACTACCAAGAAATAAATTAGAGGTGGGACAAAATGCGACGGCAGCATCGGCAATGACTAAACGCGACATTTCATGATGATTCAAATGTATACCATGAGCAAAGACACTACGTTCAGTTAATAAATCAAAATGCTGATATACATCGGCGTAAGCACCGAACTCGCCGTAAATATTTTTTATTGCAGATAATTCTTCAAGATTTTCTGATAAATGTGTTTGCATTAACACATCAGGATATTCACGCAACAATGCTGCCGCAGAATGCAATTGCTCAGGTGTTGAGGTTAATGCAAAGCGCGGCGTGACTGCATAACCTAAACGTCCACGATGATGCCATGCTTCAATTAATTGTTTAGAATCACTATATCCGATTTCTGCAGTATCTAATAATCCTTCTGGTGCTAACCGATCCATTAATACTTTACCCGTAATTAACCTCATGTTTTGCGCAAATGCAGCTTGAAATAAGGCTTCAGCGGAAACACGATGTACCGTACTAAATACTAATGCGGAAGTGGTGCCATTCATTAATAACTGCTGCACAAAAAACTCTGCTGCTTGTTTAGCATACTCTGCATCTGCATAACGTAACTCGGCAGGAAAAGTATACGTTTCTAGCCATTGCATTAATTGCTTGCCATACGATGCAATAATATCTACTTGCGGATAGTGTATGTGACAATCAATAAAGCCTGGGCTAATAATCGCATCTGGATAATGTTTGATGGGAATATCTGCAGCAATTTCTGCTAATAATTGCTGCGCAGGGCCTAGCGCTTTCACTCGCCCTTTTTCAACTAATAGTAAACCATCTTCAAAATACTGTATTGAATCATTCGACACACTTGGTTTATCAAGGCAATGTAATATACGCGCACGATATCCTTGCACCATAGCGTTAACGAGTACCTAACTCTTGTAAGCGTTCATTCCAATATGATAAACGTGTATGTCGCTTAGAAAGTTGCACATCATCGCGTGGATGCAAAAATAACGGCATCGATAGACGCGATTGATTAGCACTAGCATCTGTTGGATTACATACTTGATGGGTGGTCGCTTTGTAATAACCTTGCGTACATTCATCTAACATATCACCCGAATTAATCACTACACTGCCTGGATCACACGGTACATTGTGCCAATTACCATGCTTATCTTTTACTTGTAATCCTGGTGCGGTTGCTGCGGGGATAATAGTTATTAAATTAATATCTTCATGGGCTGCTGCACGAATTGCTCCTGCTGTTTCAGTACCTTGCAAAGGTGGATAATGCAAAATACGAAATAATGTATTCGTACTTCCTTTAATCATTTGACTTAATGGCTCAGATAATTGCGCTGATAGCTCTGCTGGCATATTATCTTCTAACCAACTTAATAACAAACTGGCAAATGATGTCATTTCTACTGCTAATTTAGCTGTATTATCACTTAATTCAGCAGGTAATTTAGTTTTCGTATGATAATAATGAAAATATTCTTTAATATCTAAAGTATGATAGCCTTTTGCTTTTTCTGATATATTAATTGGAAAAAAACCATCATGAGTCGCACGATTAAACAAATAACTATTTTTATAATCACTAGCAAAAAAGCCTTCCCATTCTTTATAAACACTATTAACGAGTGTCATGTTTAATGGATGATGGGTAATAACGGCAAAACCGGTATCACGTAACGAATCTGCATAGATTTGGGGGGCATTGGGGTCACGAAAATCAACTTTGGCTACGTACATAAGTTAAAGCTCCGGATAAAATACTTGAATCAGCATCGACAAGATGGGCATGTTCGCTGAGATAACGTCGCCATCGTTTGCCGCCTGCCACTCCTTGAAACAAACCTAATATGTGGCGAGTAATATGTTTAACTTGCACACCTAATTGGGCTTGCGATTCAATATAAGGGACCAATTGTGCGATGATATCTTCTCGGCTGGGGATTGCAAGTGTTTGATTAAAGAATCGTTGATCTGCCTCGGCTAGTATATAGGGATTATGATAAGCCTCACGCCCCATCATTACGCCATCAACATGCTGTAAATGTTGCTCCACTTGAAGTAAGTCGGTAATGCCGCCATTAATAATAATTGGAAGGTTAGGAAAATCTTGTTTCAATTGATAAACCACATCATATTTTAATGGTGGTATTTCTCGATTTTCTTTAGGGCTTAAACCATGCAACCAAGCTTTGCGCGCATGCACAATCAATTGATCGCAACCGGCTTGGGAAATTGCTGTGACAAATTTTACCAACTCTTCATAAGAATCTTGATGATCAATTCCGATGCGTGATTTCACTGTGACAGGAATATTCACCGCTGCTTTCATGGCTGCAACACAATCTGCTACCAAATTTGGTTCTGCCATTAAACATGCACCAAAACGACCTGATTGAACACGATCACTCGGACATCCAACATTTAAGTTAATTTCATCATAGCCATAATCAGCACCAATTCGCGCACATTGGGCTAATTCATTGGGATGGCTGCCACCTAATTGCAGTGCGACTGGATGTTCAAATGGATCAAAAGCCAAATAACGATCACGCTTACCATGAATAATGGCACCTGTTGTGATCATTTCAGTATAAAGCAGCGTTTGTTTCGTTATCAGCCGTAAAAAGTAACGGCAATGTCTATCTGTCCAATCCAACATTGGCGCAACGGATAAACGATAGGCTGGCTCAGATATCACTGCTATACCTCTGTTTTATTTCCAATAAATAAAAACATACTGCTCATAATTACGTTTGCGGCTAGGCGCTTTTGACTCGAGCCGCCGGAGTTTATATACGAATAAATGAGGACGGCGAGATGTCAAAAGCAACAACGCCGCAGACGTAAGGATGAGTAGTAGGTTATTCGACATTATGTAAATCACACGCATGTCTAACCGGCGCATAAGAACGACGATGAATAATACAGGGGCCATGTTGCATTAATGCCGCAACATGCGCTTCCGTAGAATAACCCTTATGTATTGCAAATCCATATTGTGGATATTGCTCATCGAGTAATTTCATTTCTCTATCTCGGGTTACTTTCGCTAAAATCGATGCTGCGCTGATAGCCGCCACAGTTTCATCGCCTTTTACAATGGCTTCCATACTATATGAAATTTTTGGTACTTGATTGCCATCAATTTGTATATGATCCGGCACCATGGGTAAAGCTTGAATCGCTCGCGTCATTGCTAACATGGTTGCTTGAAAAATATTAATTTCATCAATTTCGTTTACTTCTGCTCGGCCAATTGCCCATGCTAACGCATGTTCTTGAATAAGCGGAAATAAAGCTTCACGCTTTTTTTCAGTTAATTGTTTAGAATCCATCAAGCCTTTGATTGGATTGTTAGGATGTAATATTACTGCCGCAGCAACTACCGGCCCGGCTAAAGGCCCTCGCCCTGCTTCATCTACCCCAGCAATTAATTTTTTATTATTCATTATTTCCATGCTCCTTATCGGCGCAATAATAGCAGGTTATGTAATAAAGGTGTACAATCGGCTAAGAATAATTTAACTTCGTAGAGCAGTATTAATATGGCCGTTACTATCTCTGAAAAACTCGTTATTGCGATTTCCTCACGTGCATTATTTGATTTAGATGAAAGCCATCGTATTTTTGAGGAAAAAGGTATTGATGCTTACTTGAAATATCAAATTTCACGTGAAAATGATATTTTAGAACCCGGCGTTGCCTATCATCTTGTAAAAAAATTACTCAATATTATTGACCCGCAAAGTAAAGAACGTTTAACCGAAGTTATTCTTCTATCGCGAAATAGTGCTGATACTGGGTTACGTATATTTAATAGTATCCAACATCACCAATTACCGATCACGCGTGCCGTATTCACTAATGGTGAAAGTCCCTATAAATATGTCACAGCCTTTGGCGCTGATTTATTTTTATCTGCGCATGGTGAAGATGTCTCCCGCGCCTTAGAAGCCAACTGTGCTGCAGCTATGTTATTACCTTCACATGGCCAATTAAATAGTACCAAACAAGTGCGTATTGCATTTGATGGTGATGCGGTATTATTTTCTGATGAAGCTGAACGTGTGTTTCAAACTCAAGGGTTAGATGCGTTTCGTGACAGTGAAAGCAAGGCGGCAAAAAAGCCCTTGCAAGAAGGACCTTTTAAAGGTTTCTTAAAAGCATTACAACAAATTCAAAATCTTTTTCCTGTTGATAACTGCCCGATCCGTACAGCCTTAGTTACAGCACGCGATGCGCCAGCACATGAGCGTGTTATAAATACTTTACGGGCTTGGGATATTCGTATCGACGAAGCCCTTTTTCTTGGCGGCTTAGCCAAAGGTGAATTTCTTAAAGCCTTTGAAGCAGATATTTTCTTTGATGATCAACAAGGGCATTGTCATTCTGCATCAGAACATGTAGCTACCGGTCATGTGCCGCATGGCGTTGTTAATCAGAAATAAAGATGCTAAAGTTTCAAGGTTAAATATAATTTCAAATGTATTGGAGGATAAAATATGACCACTCGCTTTAAACAGCGTATTGCAACTGTTTTAGTTATTGCAGTTACCCTTTTGCTTGGTGGTTGTGCATCATCAACGACAACTGAAAGTACTGGTCAATATCTTGATGATTCAGTGATTACCACAAAAGTAAAATCAGATTTGCTTGGTGCTAAAGAAATAAAATCCGGCAATATTACTGTTAATACTTTTAAAGGTGTTGTGCAATTAAGTGGGTTTGTTAATAGCCCAGAACAAGTATTAAAAGCTGGCCAGATTGCTAGTAAAGTTAAAGGGGTAGTCAAAGTAGAAAACGATTTGATTGTAAAATAATGTTATCCCTGACTTGCTAAGCGGCACTGCCATCACTCATCACCAATGGTGGGCACATATTGTTATGCGATACCTCTTTGAGGGCAACAATATTTAGCCCACCCTACATTTTCAAATGGGTATTTTGTTTTTTCAAACATTCTTGGTAATCTTGCTCGGTTTGCTCGAGAATACCGCAATAATAATATGGCGCGGTTACTTTATTTGTAATGGGCTGACTCGTAGTTTTTACCCCAAAATATTTTTGATATTCAATCGCCCGCAAAGTATGTAATTGTAATTTACTATATCCATCTAACAATGTGCAATGTAAGCAAAATGGTTGATAAGCATTGCTAAAATCATACTCTAACTGCCACTTATTATTCGTTGGATTTAAATAGTAAGTTTGGAAATTTAATAATTGAAACGTTTTTTGATTATATTGATATACTTTAAATGCTGAATTATTCCCACTGATAGATGACACTCCAGGCACCATACTGTTTAAAAGTCGTTGTCCATTTGCCATGTGTAAAATTTCAAAGCCATCCATATGAAAATGTCCCGATATCATATCAGTTACAACACCAGGATACCGATTTAATATATTCATAAATTGTTCTTGATATTGTGCTTGCCATAATACTGGAATGGTACCGATCACTTTAGCCGCTTTATTGGCATTAATGCCAAAGGGGATGTGCGATACTATAATAACATGTGCCTTATTTTTCGCTGCGTTTTTTAAGGTGTGCTCTAACCACATTAACTGTAATTTGGCAGCGATAGGGACATTATAACCAATAGCATTAGTCGATAAGAGATTCGTATTTAAAATAACAATCATATTTTTTTTGTCTGATGTCGGTACTATTGCATAATAGCCGGCATAAGGTGCTGATTGACGATAATTCATTTTATTTTCAGGCATTACAATTAAATCTTGCCATTGCTCAACCATCATTTTATAAAATGGGCCGCCAGGATTAGTATAATAATGACCATGATAAGAATCATTATTGCCAATAGCAACATATACCGAGGTATTTGGCAACGTTTGGCGTAATCGATAAATTAAATATTGATTAGTTTTAGCTACAAATTGTTGATAATCTTGATCTGACATATCCCCAGTATATTGCTGAAATAATTGTTGATAATCATGGGCAAGAAAGTCGCCCGTTAACAAGGCAAATTGATAACGATTTCCTTGTTTTTGAATATATGACAACATAGAATCTAATAATGCTGGACTGGTATCATCACGGTATGTATTTAACAGATGATTATCGTACTTCGCAAAAATCACATCCCACTCCATGATAGGTGAATTTACTAAGCGCTCAACGATATGACATGTTTTGGCTGTAGGATTACATGAGTTAAATGGATTAAAGTGAATATCACTAAATACTAAAAATGATGCGGGTGGTTCTTTTGATTGGCAGGCAACCAGCATTATTAGTAATAATAAAATAAAACCACGCACAATTTGATTAACTAACTTTATATTCATCGTGAATTCTGATTATTTGCAGTTAATAACATTATTATAGTGTAAGCATTTATTAGCAACGAGAATTTGAAAATAACTTTATGTTTGATAATAAACTTGATGCATGTTTTCAGTTTTAAAAAACATGCATTAAATAGAAGGAATACCTAAATCTTTACATATTTTTTTAGCTAAAAAATCATTAATATCGGTATGACGTGGAACAGTTGAGATTAATTTTTTTGTAGGATTTTCATAAACCGTGTGTTTACTACCTTCTCGACGTTTTTTACATCCGTTTTGTTCGAGGTGCCGGATTAAATCTGAATCGCCTCATGTTTAAAATGCAATAGCAAGTTTTGTAAAAGGCAAACCACTATCAGCTAGCATTTCTTCAGCAATTTCTCGATTTGTTTCAAGAATTAATTCTAGTGCTTCACGCAAATTAGCTTTAGCTTCTTCAAGAGTACGACCTTGCGTATTAACACCAGGAATTTCTTCAACAAAAGCGATATAACCTTCCGGAACTTCTTGAAAAACGCATGTTATATTCATTGCCCATCTCTTATATTAAATAACCTGTACTTATTATAGCAAAGCTATTTACAAAATGGAACATGTTTAATTTATGCATTTAACTTACAATTTTAAATACTTGCTTCAAATAAGCTAAATAGGAAGGATCAGGGCACATAGTTTTCCCGGGCGAATCTGAAACTTTGGCAACGGGTTGGCCATTGCAATAAACCATTTTAATGACATTTTGCAAGGCAGGATAACCTAAATCATTGGTAAGATAAGTGCCAATACCAAACATAACATTGACACGTTCATGAAACTGTTTGAAGATTTGCACGGCTAAATCAAAGCTAAGTCCATCACTAAAAACAAAAGTTTTAGTTTTTGCATCAATACCCATTTTTTGATAATGAACTAATAATTTTTCAGCCCACTCAAAAGGATCGCCAGAATCATGGCGTGCACCATCAAATAATTTACAGAAGAATAAATCAAAATCATTAATAAAAGCATCAATACCATAAACGTCAGATAAAGCGATACCTAACTCACCACGATATTCTTCAGCCCATTTTTCTAAAGCAAATTTTTGACTATACGCTAAACGTGGTCCTAAGGATTGACAGGCTTGTAAATATTCGTGAGCCATGGTTCCGATAGGTTTTAAACCAAATTTTTTAGCAAATAAGACATTACTGGTTCCTACCAAATTATCGCGTAATTGTACTTGTAATTCACGGATAATATGTTCTTGCCATTGTACTGAGAATCGTCGTCGCGTCCCAAATTCAGTAAATTTAAATCCTTCAACAGCAGTCTGTTGCTTTAGAAAAGCAATCTTATCGCGTAAACGTTTTTTACCTTCTTCATAATCTGGTTGTGGTTGTGTATTGCGATAAAATACTTCACTAACGATTGCTAACAAAGGTACTTCAAATAAAATAGTATGCACCCATGGACCACGGATAGTAATAGAAAATTCATCATCCGTTTGAATTTCAACAAACTCGGGATTAAGTTGAAAAATACGCAAAAATTCAATGAAATCGACTTTGAAAAAACTGATTTGTGATAAATAATCCAACTCTTCGCGATTTAACCGCAATTTACAAAGCTCATCAATTTCTTTCCGAATTTCATTGGCATACGGTCGCAAATCAACGCCCTCGGTGCGGCATTTAAAACGATATTCGACCATGGCGCTAGGAAATTGATGCAAAACCACTTGCATCATGGTGAATTTATAAAAATCGGTATCAAGTAAAGATTGGATAATCACAATATGCTGTATTCGAGTAAGTGCGGCAATTCATCCGCAGATTGGACCATAATTGCACCAGTTTTTTTCATTTCAGCAATAGCTTTTTCAGTTGTCGCTGGTGTAATTCCCCGGCAGGCGGCAAGATTAACAATAACCTTAAATCCCGCCCTTAATAATTGTAACACGGTGGTTTTCACGCAATAATCCGTCGCTAATCCACCTGCAATAATAAGTTTAATACCATGATAATGAAGATACTCAATTAAGCCTGTACTCATATGCTCTTTAAAATCATGGTAACATGCACCATATGGGTGTAAATCAAGCTCAACACCTTTCCAAACAAAATAATCGTACTCGGTAACTTTAGGTAATCCTGCAATAGACTCAAATCCCTTCGTCCCTGGCACTGCATGCACTGGCCAACGAATATCGACATTATCACCTTTAATCGGTGTAAATGCTGGATGTTCTTTATCTGCTACCCAAATTGCTTGTGGCGAATGAGCATCTTTTGAACCAATACGATATTGGGCAAATTGTGCTTGTTTATTTAACTCATCTACGATTGCCGTGCCTTCGGGTACCGGTAACTCATCCGGACACAGCGGCGTAAAGGTTTTCTGCGCATCGATATCGAAACTGGCAATATGTTCGGATAATATATTCATATCCTTTCTTTCTTGTGTATTTATAATAAAAATCTGGCGGAGAGGAAGGGATTCGAACCCTTGTGGGACGTTAAAGCCCCCGACCGATTTCGAGTCGGTGCCGTTATGACCGCTTCGGTACCTCTCCAGAATAACAATTTTATACTTATATCCCCGCCACATCTTAAGACCCACGTTTATCGTATGGCTAGAGCTATAAATTAGTGTGCTAAGCATATGCCAGTTATGGTAAAATCGCAAGCTTTACAAGCACCCATGGAAACGAATAAATGACCATTGATAAAGAAATCTTCCGTGCTTACGACATTCGCGGTATTGTTGATACACAACTAGATGAATACGCCGTTCGCCAGCTTGGCGAAGCAATTGGAACTGAAGTCCTTGCCCAAGGCGGTAACACTATTATTACTGCACGTGATGGACGCTTGTCAGGCCCACGTTTAATGCACGCTTTACAAAACGGCATTATGTCAACGGGATGTAATGTAATTGATATTGGTATGGTACCAACCCCCGTTCTTTATTATGCAACACATGTGTTGGAAAGTAATTCTGGCGTGATGTTAACCGGCAGCCATAATCCGCCTGATTATAATGGCTTAAAAATAGTTATTAACGGTATAACATTAACAACAGAAGCAATTTTAGGCCTTTATTATCGCGTTAAATATAAGCGCATTTATATGGGACGTGGTAATTTAAAAAATGTTGATCTTAATCAACAATATCTTACGCAAATTACTGACCATATAAGCTTGGCTCGCCCACTTAAATTAGTAATTGATTGTGGTAATGGTGCAGCAGGAAATTTGGCCCCTACTCTTTTTAAAAATTTAGGTTGCGATGTTACTACGCTGTATGCTGAAGTCGACGGTAATTTCCCTAATCATCATCCTGATCCGAGTATTCCTGCTAATTTACAAGACTTAATTAAAACGGTAAAAGAAAAAAAAGCCGATATTGGTTTTGCATTTGATGGTGATGGAGATAGATTAGGCGTTGTTACGAATGAAGGTGAAATTATTTGGCCTGATAGACAACTGGCATTATTTGCTAAAGATATTTTGTCTCGGCATCCAGGTACAACCATTGTTTACGATGTTAAATGCTCTAAGCATTTAACGCAAATTATTAAACAACATGGCGGCAAACCATTAATGTATAAAACAGGGCATTCACTTCTGAAAGCAAAAATGCAAGAAATGAATGCATTGCTAAGTGGCGAAATGAGTGGTCATATCTATTTTAAAGAACGATGGTATGGCTTTGATGATGGGTTATATACCGGAGTCCGATTATTAGAAATATTATCGCAGCAAAAATTGACTAGCGCCGAGTTATTCCACACTATTCCCGATAGTATCAATACGCCTGAATTAAAATTACCGATGGCCGAAAAGCGAAAATTTGGATTCATGGAAACATTAATTCGCAACGCTAATTTTTCTGGCGCTGAAATTAATACTATTGATGGATTACGCGTTGATTTTGCTGATGGTTGGGGATTGATTCGGCCCTCTAACACCACACCTTATTTAATTTTACGCTTTGAAGCGGATGATGAAAAAGGCTTAATTCGTATTCAGCAAGTATTTAGAGAGCTGTTATTGAAATTAGATAATACGCTGGAATTACCTTTTTAAATTTTAACTAAGTACACCCTTACCTTGCCTGATAATTTCAGGCATTGAACCCGTTAAATCGATCACGGTTGTGGACTCTAACCCGCCACTGCCACCATCTACGATGACATCTAATAAACGCCCTAATTTATCACTAATATCCATAGGATCGGCTAATGGCCATTCTTCATGCGGCAAAATCAAAGTAGCTATTAATAAAGGTTCGTGCAATTCTTCTAATAATGCCTGGCAAATAGTATGCTCTGGCACTCGTAAACCAATTGTTTTACGTTTAGGGTGCAATAATCGCTTCGGCACTTCACGGGTAGCCGGTAAAATAAAAGTAAATGCCCCAGGAACCAATGATTTTAATAATCGATATGAGGTATTATTAACTTGAGCATAAGTGCCTAAATCAGATAAATCTCGACACATTAAGGTAAAATGATGGTTTTCATCAAGTTGCCTAATTTGTCTAATTCGTTCTAACGCATCTTTATTACCCATTTGACAGGCAAGGACATAGGCCGCATCAGTTGGTATGGCAGCAACCGCGCCACTTTGTATGGCATCAACCACTTGTTTGATTAATCTCATCTGCGGTGTATCAGAATGAATATTTAAATATTGACTCACATGGCCCCCTAGCCGAAAATACCCATAACATGTTATCATGTTAGGTCGAAATCGTAACTATTTAGTGAAAACAAATCTACTATGAAACTTTTCTTTGATTTCTTACCGATTATCCTCTTTTTTATTGCTTACCAATTTGCGGGTATTTATGTTGCTACTGGTGTTGTAATTATTGCAGCCATATTGCAACTTGGCTATGTTTGGTGGCGCCACCGTCGTATTGATGGTTTATTATTAGCTAGTAATTTACTCGTTATCTTGCTTGGTATTATTACACTATTGTTACATGATGATATTTTTATTAAATGGAAACCAACTGTCATTTATTGGTTATTTGCGGCGGCCTTTTTAGGTAGTGAATATTTATTGCAAGGTCGTTCACTTGTGCAAAGGATGCTGGATAGTAATATTCATTTACCGCAAAAAGTATGGCATCGATTAAACATTGCCTGGGTTTTGTTTTTTACTATTATGGGTGCAGTTAACTTATTTGTTGTGTATCACTTCTCAACCCACGCTTGGGTTAATTTCAAATTATTTGGTACATTGGGCATGACATTAGTTTTTATTTTATTGCAAAGTGTGTATTTATTTAAATATATGCATAATCAATCTTCTTCGAGTGATTAGGCAGCAAGGTTATGATTGAAAGTTTTCTTTACCCTTTATGCGATCAATCATTATGAATTCTAGTCAACAACAAATCTATGATGTTTTACAGCAAGCATTCCAACCTGAAAAACTGGTTGTGATTGATGATAGTGATGAACACATTGGCCATGCTGGAGCTGAAGGTGGTAAAGGACACTTTACCATTGAAATCGCTAGCCAATTTTTTATTGGTAAAAGTCGCCTTGAGAGCCATCGAATGGTGTATAATGCCTTACATGAATTAATGCAAACTAGAATCCATGCGTTAAGAATCATTATTATTTCTTAAAAGTTTATTCTTATGACAACTGTGACCTCGCCTAAACCATATAGCCACACCTTTATCATCTTTTTATTGGTGATAATGGGCGTCATGAGCCAATTTTCTTCTGACAATTTTTTGCCCTCATTACCCTACATTGCCATCGATCTTAATGCGGCTAAGTCAATTACTAAACTTGCCATTGGCTTATATTTATTAGGGCTTTGTTTTTCAACTTTGATTTATGGCCCTTTATCCGATCGCTATGGTCGCCGTCGCATTGTTTTGATTGGGTATGTAATTTTTATTTTCGGCTGTATTTTAGTTACTACGACACATTCCATTACCCAATTACTCATTGGGCGGGTTGTACAAGCGCTGGGGATTGGCGCTGGAGCAGCATTATTTCGTGCGATTATGCGCGATGTTTTTGCCGGCAACCAACTCGCTAAAATTGGTTCATTGCTAGGCACTATTTTTGCAATTGTACCCCCTCTAGCCCCGCTTTCTGGTGGTTATGTGCAAGTTCATTTCGGGTGGCGTGCCAATTTTGCTATTTTGCTTATTTTAGCCATTATATTTACCACAATCCTCGCTATCGCATTACCTGAAACATTTCCATCTGATAAGAGGCAACGACATTCTTTAAAACAAATTATTCGTACTTATGCAGAGCTTTTAACGCATCGCGCATTTTTAGGATATACCGCTTGTTCCGGTCTCGCTTTTGCTAACATCATTGTTTATGTCACTATCAGCCCCTTTCTTTTTCAACATACATTGCATTTAACCCCCATTCAGTTTGGTTGGTTAAGTCCAATAACGGCAATGAGTTATATGGTCGGTACGTTATTAAATATTCGTTTATTGAATTTTTATAGTTCTCAATCTTTATTGCGTATTGCCGGTTTCATTATGCTTGCAGGTGCGATAATTATGTTGGCATTAGGTCTTATTGGTATACTTAATGTATGGGTGATTATGTTACCACTGATGTTGATTTGTATTGCAAACGGCTTTGTTTTTAGCAATGCATTTGCTTGCGCATTTGAACCATTTCCACAGGCAGCCGGCATAACTGGAGCCTTGTTCTCTAGTTTGCAAATGTTGACCGCCGGCGTTGCTAGTTCTTTGGCAGCGCTAATCCCTGCTCACAATCAAGTTATCATGGCAAGTGCATTGACATTGATTAGCTTATTAATCGTGCTCAATGTTAAATTTGTTTTACGACTTGGCTAGGAGCTGTTGACAATTCGCTAGGCTGAGGCAGAAAGACTTGATTTTCGAGCACCGCAGCGCAGCATACATAGTAGTATTTGAGCAGCGGAGCACAGAAAATCAAGGCTTAATGCCCAGCATAGTAGAATTGTCAACAGCTCCTAGTCTGTTGCGACTTAAAAAACTGGTACATACGACTAACTGCCGTAAATAAAACTAATACTGAAAAAGTAATAGCAATAATGACAAATTGTTTTGGTAACCAAATTAACAATAAAAAGAAAATAAATGCTTCAGCCCTTTCAATTAAACCAGGGCTGTAATGAAAACTTTTTGCTGTTTGATTCTGAGTAAAAATGCCTACTACCAAAAAGCTAGTTACACACATTAAAATGCTAGCGAGCATGATCATGCACAACAAGCTACGATGGACAGGGTCAACGCCCCACAAGCCAAGCATCACCATGATTTCTACAAAGCGATCTGTCAATATATCTAATGCCGCACCTTGTGGTGATGTCATTTGCTGCATCCGTGCCAAACTGCCATCAACAGTATCTAGATAACCAGATAGCAATAAACAAAAAGTAGCATACCCACGCAGATGAAACCATAATAACGGCATAACCATTAAACCGGCTAAACCTGCCATCACCGTAACACGCGTGGCTGATAACCATTTGCTAATTAGGCGCAGCATGGGCTCGATTAACCATCGTTGATAATAATTACGATAATATGTTTCTAACATGGTCATTCCTTATTTTATTTAATTGTTCCACTAATGCAGCATCAATACCACCTATGGACCAATTCTCATCCCAGAAACCCATTTGTTTATCATTAAAATTTGACGTGTTTAATGTTCGTTTTTGCGCCAACAACAGCATCAACTTAAAGTCATGGTAACGTAAACTTAGATTGGGTTGACCTTGCCAGGTACTGGCAAAATAACCCAACAAATCGCCATAATCTACTAAAAATCCTGACTTGCCTAGTATGACATAAGGCTTTTCGTAGCTAAAGCTTTTCGCATCAAACCTTGTATTTTTTATAAATACAAGGGGTTGGCTATCCGCGGTGAATATAGGAAAATGCCCGCGTATATCGGGCTGTTCTGTTTTTGGGGAAAATAAATTATCCGATGAAAGCGTGGTTAACTCATGCTTTTTCTTCATAATACATTTTATCCATTACTTCCCAATCATATTATGCTCAAGTAAGTACTCGGCAATTTGTACCGCATTTAATGCAGCACCTTTACGAACATTATCTGACACAATCCACATATCCAAACCACGCGGGTGAGAAATATCTTCTCGTAATCGACCGACAAATACGCCATCTTTTGCCGCTGCATGTGAAACTGGCGTTGGATAACCTTTAGGTTCTCGATTATCAACTACCACCACACCTGGGGCTTTTGTTAATAACTCACGCGCTTTTTCAACCGTAATTTTATCCCGTGTTTCGATATGGACAGCTTCTGAATGCCCAAAAAACACCGGTACTCGTACGGCAGTTGGATTGATCATGATGTTATCATCTTCAAATATTTTGCGAGTTTCCCATACAACCTTCATTTCTTCTTTGGTATAACCATTTTCTTCGAAACGATCAATTTGTGGAATAAGATTAAAAGCAATCTGCAATGGAAAAGTTTCTGGTTTTCTTTTTTGTCCATTTAACATAGCTGCTGTTTGTTCAGCTAACTCTTGCAATCCATCGCGACCCGCGCCAGAAACAGATTGATAACTGGCAAAATTAATGCGGGTAATACCAACTGCATCATAAATTGGTTTTAATGCCACCACCATTTGAATGGTGCTGCAATTGGGATTAGCAATAATATTTCGCTTTTTACCTAACGCAATTGCTTGTGGATTCACTTCAGGTACAACTAATGGTACATCGGCATCATAACGAAATTGGGCAGTATTATCGATCACCATACAACCTGCTGCCGCTGCTTTTGGTGCATAAATTTCTGATATTTCTGCTCCAGCTGAAAAAATAGCAACATCAACCTTGCTAAAATCAAAATTAGCAACGTCCTCTACCAAATAGGGGCGACCATTAAACATCACCGTTGCCCCTTCAGAGCGGCTACTTGCTAAAGGAAATAATTCTTTCACAGGAAATTTTCGTTGTTGCAAAATTTCAATTGCTGCTTCGCCCACCACACCGGTAGCCCCTAATATTGCAACATTAACTGACTTCATTTACTTTCTCCAAATATATCCCCATCTTACTTCAAGATGCGAAATTTGTTGTAACTAACCGTATTCAAACATTGTGCTTTAAATCTTAAATAATGATCCACCAATACCAACGCCAACATTGCTTCTGCAATTGGCACGCCACGAATTCCGACGCAAGGATCATGTCGTCCTTTGGTTACTACCGTAACTTCTTCACCCATTTCATTTAATGATCGACCCGGTTGAATAATGCTTGGTGTTGGTTTAAAAGCAACCCTAATTATTAGCGGCTGCCCTGTAGAAATTCCACCTAAAATACCACCAGCATGATTTGATAAAAAACCGTAATTTGTCATTTCATCGCGAAAATTTGAGCCTGGTTGCGTAACGCAATTAAGTCCATCACCGATTTCAACTGCTTTGACCGCATTGATACTCATCATAGCATGAGCAATAGTCGCATTTAATTTATCAAATACCGGTTCACCTAAACCAATTGGCACGTTATTTGCTTCGATATGAACGAGTGCGCCAATCGAGTCACCTGCTTTTCGCGTATTATGGATAAGTTCTTCTAATTCAGGAATGATATTTTTATTTGCCGCAAAAAAAGGATTATTATTTACTTCTTCCCAATGTGTAATAGGGATAGACAACTTACCCATTTGCAACAAACAGCCACGAATCGTCAGTCCTAATTTTTCACGCAAATATTTTTTAGCAATCGCACCAGCCGCAACTCGCATCACAGTTTCACGTGCTGATGCCCGGCCTCCACCACGAAAATCGCGCAAACCATATTTGTGAAAATACGTGTAATCCGCATGACCTGGCCGAAATTGCGTACTAATTTCTTCATAATCTTTGGATTTAGCATCCGTATTTTCGATTAATAATCCAATCGGCGTACCCGTCGTTATGCCATTAAATACACCTGACAAAATTTTTATTGCATCAGGCTCACGACGTTGTGAGGTATATGGGGAAGTACCAGTTCGGCGACGTTCAAGTTCAACTTGAATATCGTCCTCCGTCAATGACATTCCTGGTGGACAACCATCAATAATGCAACCTAATGCCGGGCCGTGACTTTCGCCAAACGTTGTTACGCGAAATAATTGACCAAATGAATTACCTGGCATGTTGAGTACCTTACAAATCTGCTTTGTGCAATAAAAATATCCCATCCCCACCGCGTTCGAAGTCCAACCATATAAAGGGTAATTGTGGATAAGCATCGATTAACGCTTGTGCACTAGCTCCAACTTCTACAATTAAAATACCGTGTTCGGTTAAATGCGCTGCTGCTTCTTTTAAAATTCGGTGCACAATATCCAAACCATCCTGACCAGCAGCGAGCGCTAAATCGGGTTCATGTCGATATTCATCAGGTAAAGCGGCCATTTCGGCTGCGTCAACATAAGGTGGATTGCTAACAATCACATCATACTTACGCCCTTTTAGTGCTTTAAATAAATCTGATTGAATTAAATTAACTTGCTCTTCCATTTCAAATTTTTTAACGTTCGTCTCTGCTACCGCTAGCGCATCCTTAGAAATATCAACCGCATCAATGACAACATCCGGATTAGATAAATAAACCCCGGTGGCAATTGCAATGCATGCACTACCAGTACATAGATCCAGTACAGAATGAATGTTTTCTTCATCAATCCACGGCGAAAAACGTGCTTCTATTAATTCAGCAATCGGTGAACGAGGAATTAATGCTCGTTCATCGATATAAAAATGTAATCCAGCAAAATGCGATACTTGTGTTAAATACGGTACAGGAATACGTTGTTCAACACGTTTTTGTATTAAGGTAACTAAATGCAGTTTTTCAGCTTGTGTTAATCTAGCATCTAATACGATTTCATAATGGGTATAATCTAGCTTCAATGTTTGAATAACTAAATCAATTGCTTCATCCCATGGATTATCTGTGCCGTGTCCGTAAAAAAGTGGATTAGCCGCAAATAAACTAGCCGACCAACGAATTAAATCACGAATAGTATATAATTCATTGCATACGTCTTGAGGATTAATAATACTCACTATGGCACTCCTGATTAAATATACCCTAAGATAAAACAAAAAATTTGGTAATCAATAAATTGTAGGTTAATAATACCACACTATGAGCAAAAAGACCGATGATGACAGTCAATTATTTCGTGAAAGCGTTAGCGGCGTAAGGCGTTTGCCTGCTTGCGATAAAACATCCATCCAGCGTGAAAAATTGCATGGCGATCGTCAATATCGACAACAAAAAGCACAAATGCAGCAACCATCATTAACTACCTCATTATCAATTAAAGACAATGTTAGTGCCGAAGATATATTAGCTTACTGTCAAACAGGGCTATCAAAACAACAATATCAATGCTTGAAGAATGGACAATTAACTATTTCCGCAGAATTGGATTTACATGGTTATACCGTTGAACAAGCGCTTTTAGCATTAGAAAGTTTTTTTAACCATGCTCGTGAAAATCAATTCCGTTGTTTACGCATTATCCATGGCAAGGGAAGTGAGAAAGCTTTATTAAAAAATACCACCTTAGCTTTTTTGCAAGCCCAATCTACTATTTTGGCTTACCACTCAGCGCCGGCACGCCTTGGCGGTACTGGCGCAACTCTCATTTTATTGAAACGGTAAAGTAATTTTTATTAACTATTTCTTATATAGTATATTTTTTAACATTCTGGTGGAATAAAAAATAAATTTTCGTTATAATGACGCACAGCAAATGTTGATAAAGACGACAAACTTATGAAAAAAAATACCATCATCATCGGCATTGCCGGCGCCTCAGCATCAGGTAAAAGCTTACTTGCTAATACCATTGTTTCTGAACTTGGCTCTGATCAAGTCGTCGTGATTCCAGAAGATTCTTATTATAAAGATCAATCTAATATTCCTTTTGAACAACGTGTAACTGTTAACTATGATCATCCTGATGCGTTAGATCATGAGTTACTTTGTAAACACATAGCAAAATTGCAAGATGCTAAATCGATTGATTTGCCAATTTATGATTATTCTCAACATACCCGTAGCAAACAAACTCGCCTGATTGGTCAACATAAAATTATTGTTTTAGAAGGGATCATGTTATTAGTTGATCCTAAGCTACGAAAAATGCTTGATATCCGTATTTTTATGGATACTCCACTCGACATTTGCTTAATTCGTCGCTTACAGCGTGATGTAATCAAACGAGGTCGAACCTTTGAATCAGTATTAGAACAATACGAAACAACAGTCCGACCAATGTATATGCAATTTATTGAACCTTCAAAACGATATGCTGATATTATCGTTCCTCGTGGCGGCGAAAATCGTATCGCGATTGAAATGATAAAATCTAAAATGCGTGATTTGCTTAATCAAGCAACAAAGTAATTATTTTTGCTGAATAATGACCTCTTCCCACGGTTTTCCATCAATAAATAATTTTGTTGGCTGAAGATTACTTTTACTTTTTATAAGTAATCCAACACTAGCGCGATTAGCTATAACGGCTTTATTTAATTCCGATGTATATTGCTCAGGAATATAAAATTTCATTGGTTTCGCTATAAAAAAACCATTCCCACAACGACCTTCCATCGCAAGTGAACATTGCGATGAATTACTTTTAGCTGGATCTAAAACTGATACTTGCCAACCCGTATTTGTATACGTCCAACAACCGATAGCTTTTTCTAAATAACTTATCGATTTCGGACACATAAACGATGTGTTTTTTTTCTCATCCGTTAGGTTAAAAACCAAATAATTTCCCGTTAAAAAAGCACGAGGATCATAAGCCACAATAGGAACCACCACACCAGGATAAGAATGAAGTTGAATAATTCGATAAATTACCAACGCCAATAATATTAAAATTGGAAATGCGATACCGCCAATTAAAAAGCTTTTTTGTTTATTCATGCTCATTCCCCTGCGTATAACCAATATTCTTTAAAAATGGTGTTTTTATTTTGCTAATCTGTCTTGCCAAAACAATAATGATAAAACCGGTGATCACCATTACACCCGCAGTAGTAATTAAATTACCTAAGAAGAACCAATATAACCACAACATGCGTAATGCAATGGCAGTTATGCCTAAACGATATAATCCATGTTGTTGTTTCAAAGCAAAATATACTGTTAATAAGAATAAATTTATCAAGGTAATAATTAGACTTATCGCTAATGGAATACTAATTCCTAACCACCACAAGCTAAATTCTAATAATGATAAAAACAAAACCGGAAATAAAAGTGTTCTTTGCCAACGAGATAACTTTAAAAATAGCATAGTTAAAGTAATTATCCCCAATAAGAAATAACTAATCAACGCTAACAAATTGCCCGATGTTAAATGTGAATATCCATATAAGAAACTACCATTGTCTGAATTAGTTACTATATCTTCTAATAAGTAGATTACTAAAAATAAGCCAATACAGCCTATTTCTAATAGAGATTGCCGAACAAATTTTAATATTTTTATATCAATAGGGAATAATCCTAACCATAAACAGCCCAAAATTACTGTTATAAAAATAAAATGAAAATCATTAATTAAATCGTAAGAATCAATTAATGCATATATAACAGCAAAAGCCGTTAGCCACGCCCACACTCGCGCAATAAAAGGTTTTTTTGCTTGTAATACAGCAGGAAAAGTAATGATGGCCCAAAAAATTAACGCTTGATAAAGTAGGCCACCAGTTTGAAAAACTTGTGAAATTAACCCGATGGAAGCCAAACAAAGCAATATCAATAATAATAAACAACCATCAAATAATAAATTACGATCACGCCAATAAAAACATGCTGTGGCAGTGGCAGCTAATAAAATGAAGTCAACAATTAATTTTATTGTGTTTGGAATTAGCATCCAATTTGCTGCAACAATCGCAATAATGCCTAAAACAATAATACCAATACCCAACCACACAAACCCAGGTAATATAAAATTACTTTTTCTTTGTTCTTCATAATTTAAAATTGATTGCAATTGTTCAGATGAAATTAATTTGTTTTGTAACCACTCATTCAATTTTTTATCTATACGCATACAAGTTCCCTAATAGTATGGAAAATATAAGCAACTTAATTCGTTGCTTTTTAATTAATATAGCTTATACTAAGCATTAAGAGTGTTATCAAAGTTGTCGCACTTCGAACCGATTAAGCGACAGAAAAGGAGTTGGATTCGTTGTCACGGTGTGCAAGCCTATCTTGAATAGGAAGCCTAAAATGATGCAATCCTGTTCCACCTACTACATGTGGGTTCTGAAGCAGAAACTTTGAAACACTCTGTTTTTTTGTCTAAATTTTACCCACCTCTTTTTTCTTCTACTACTGATTATTAATATTATCTGTAAAATAATATTCCTACCACGCAGTATTCAATGCCTGGTTAATAATGTCATAACAATTTCTTGATAGTATTTGTGTCAACATTACGATAAGAATTTGCACAAAAGAAGTGGAATGCGATAATGAATGAATCAAATAATAATCCTGACGATAAACCAGTAATTCCAATCATTATTCATGATGTCGGACGTCTTAGTGATGAATCTAATAGCGCTCCATCAGCAAACGACACAGATGAAGCAACAAATGATCCATTCGCACACGACGATCTCGATGACTTTTTCCCTGACATAACAACTGAAAACTCGACGGGGAGCGATGCTGATGATGAGTATGAGCCTACTGACGAAGAGTTTCATGATTCAAGCGATGAAGAGCTTGTCGATGATAGCAAGGCTAAGGATTCCGACAATGTTGAACCTTCCGACGAAGAGTTTCATGATTCAAGTAATGAAGAATCTCAAGATTCTAGCAATGAAGGGGCAGGTGATACAATTATTGATATAGCATCGCATATTGACCTTCGTGCGCTGGAACAAAGTATGAGCGCTTTTTTAGCGGACTCGGAAGCAAGTCAGAATAATGATGTAGAACAACCACCATTACCAAAAACATTTTATAAAGCCCTTATTCAAGGATTAAAAAATGCTGGATTAATCACTGCTGCATTTGCTGCTTTTAATCTTGCTAATGATGCTATCGATAAAGATTGGCCTACTAATTGGGAAGAGTTTTTTTCATGGGATAATTTAGGTACATTTATTGCTGCTAATGCTGCTGGTGCACTAACATTTAATATCATTCCATTGTGGGACTTGATAATAGGATTAAAAAATAAAGCCGCCTGTTCTTGTAGCAGCCTATTCCATGCTTTACAACCTTATGTATATGAAATAACGGCTAGCTTTGTTGGATTTATTCCCTATAGTTTTGCAGTCGGGGCCGCTAGTGTTGCTTTTAACAAAGAAGAACTAGGCCAATATGAAGAAATTACTAAATTAGCGATCAATGCTTTTGGTGCACTGTTAACGACAACCGCTATTGGTAAAATGAAACCCAAGCTCGATTCACAAGATTTAATCCCTTTATTTATCGCCTTACTTATTACCGCCTACAGCAATGATTTAACCAAGGTTTCTGAAGCTATTGCCGATCCAAGCAACCCAACCGTCAAAGCTATCTTTGATAGTATCATGAATGCTGTGTTGGCAGTGGGAGTGACTCTACCTTATCCCGCATTAGAATTTGGCGCAAAAAAATTAGTTAGTTATGTTGGCAGCTTTTTTGGTAATAATAATTTAAAACAAACCGAAGAAGAAAATCGCTTAATCAATGATAATGATAGTAATGAAACGCTCGATCTCGGACAGAGAAGTGCGCTAGTTTAGATTAGTGCGAACTGGCAAGAAGCCCCTCACTGCCATTAAGTTAAAAAATGTAGCCCGTATTAGCGAAAAAAATGATTAGGTTTTGAATTTTCATTACTCTTAAAAAATGAAAATATCAAAATCATTCACCATAAGAGCGTAATACGGGATCATGCTAGAGGCAACCATTGATCCCGTATTACGCGCGATAGCATTTTTTTATCTCTTAAAGATAGCGAGTAATACCTTTTTTGTATGTTCCAGCCGCACTAATACGGGCTACACGGATAGATAGCTCTTTTCGCTTAGCTTGACGCATACGCCCCTACGTTAGTTCTGCTCACATGAGTGAGCCGTAGGGGCTAAGCTACTCAAATTAATATTACTGCATTTCTTCTTCTTGACGGCGCAAGAAAGCAGGAATATCTAAATAATCCATATCAGCACTTGATGCAGCGGCAGCTGGTTTAGCTGATTGTGCCTGAAATGCATAAGGTTGTTTGCGCATAACCGCTGGACGATCTAATTTTTGGTAATCTAATGAGCCATCAGCACGAATACCAGCAGCAAATTTACCTACTTTAGGAATAGCGTAACCTAAACCTGTTGCAACTACGGTAACACGCATATTGTCACCCATTTCTGGATCAATAACCGTACCAACCACAACCGTTGCATTTTCAGAAGTGAAGCCCTTGATCGCATCCCCTACTTCTTCAAACTCACCAATTGACATATTCATGCCGGCAGTGATGTTAACTAATACACCTTTCGCACCACTTAAATTAATATCTTCTAATAATGGGCTAGAAATTGCCGCTTCAGCTGCATCACGTGCACGATTTTCACCAGAAGCAATACCGGTTCCCATCATTGCCATACCCATTTCTGACATCACAGTACGCACGTCAGCAAAGTCAACGTTAATTAAACCGGGTCGGGTAATTAATTCAGAAATACCTTGTACGGCACCAGACAATACATTGTTTGCTGCTTTAAATGCATTTAACAATGTCATGTTTTTGCCTAACACGCTCAATAATTTATTGTTAGGAATAGTAATTAATGAATCAACATATTGACTCAATTCACTAATACCTTCGTCTGCAATATGTAAGCGCATTTTGCCTTCGAAAGAGAATGGCTTAGTAACGATAGCAACGGTTAAAATACCCATTTCTTTCGCTAATTTAGCTACGACTGGCGCAGCACCTGTACCGGTACCACCACCCATACCGGCAGTAACAAATAACATATCGGTACCAAGCAAGAAATCACGTAATTTTTCGAGATCTTCTTCAGCTGCTTTGCGGCCGACTTCTGGATTGGCGCCTGCACCTAATCCTTTAGTTACTTGTTCACCTAATTGCATGGTTGGGGCTGATGATTTTTTCAATACTTGTGCGTCAGTGTTGGCAACTAAAAATTGTACGCCATCAAATTGTTCACCCATCATATGCTCAACGGCATTACCGCCGCCGCCGCCAACACCGATTACTTTAATAATCGCGGAAGGCATTTGATTATCCATTAATTCAAACATTGTTATTTTCTCCCAACACTAAAAATTTCCCTGGAACCAGCTGCGCACACGTCCCAGAGCCCCACGCACTCCCTGGCCAGCAGGTAGATCAGCGCGTGGCATGTTCTGCTGTTCCAGACCAAATAATAATAAACCGATGGCGGTTGAATAAGCTGAGTTTTCAACGATATCAGGCATGCCACGCACATGTTGTGGTGTACCTAAACGCACTGGCATACGGAAAACTTTTTCGGCTAACTCAACACCGCCTAAAACTTTTGATGCACCACCAGTTAAAACAATACCGGCAGCAACTAATTCTTCAAAACCACTTCGACGCAATTCTGCTTGCACTAAACTAAATAGTTCTTCATAACGTGGCTCAACCACATCAGCTAACATTTTGCGTGAAATTTTCTTACCCGGACGTTCGCTGGTACCGGGCACGTCAACCATGTCATTGCTATTTGCCATACTGCTTAACGCGCAGGCATATTTCAGCTTGATTTCTTCTGCTGCTGGTGTTGGCGTACGTAATGCAATAGCAATATCATTGGTAACTTGATCGCCAGCAATGGGAATCACTGCAGTATGACGAATTGCACCATCAGTAAAAATGGCAATATCAGTAGTACCACCACCAATATCGATCATACAAACGCCTAACTCTTTTTCATCTGCCGTCAGCACAGCATAACTTGATGCCAATTGTTCAAGAATCATATTAGAAACTTCTAAACCACAACGGCGTACGCATTTTACAATATTTTGTGCTGCACTCACCGAGCCAATTACCATGTGCACGCGCGATTCTAAACGCACACCTGACATGCCAACTGGTTGGCGAATGCCTTCTTGCGTATCAATAATAAATTCTTGGGGTAACACATGAATGATTTGTTGATCGGCAGGAATTGCTACTGCTTTTGCCGCATCAATAACGCGATCGACATCATATTGCATGACTTCATTATTGCTGCGAATTGCCACAATACCATGGGAATTCATACTGCGAATATGATTACCGGCAATGCCAGTAAAAGCAGAATGAATCTGACAACCAGCCATTAACTCAGCTTCTTCAACTGCGCGCTGGATGGATTGCACGGTGCTATCAATATCAACCACCACACCGCGTTTCAATCCCATCGAAGGATGTGAGCCATAACCAATCAAATCAATTTCACCGTCCATTGCAATTTCGCCAACAAGTGCGACAACTTTAGACGTTCCGATGTCTAATCCAACAATCAAATTTTTCTCGCGTTTTTTCGCCATTTCTGTATATCCTCGTCCCAATAGCGTTTTAAGTATGCGGACACACTACGTTGCGTCCCTACGATGGTTCTTTACCCTGCTTTTCCCAATGCACTGCCATTCCATGGTCATATCGCATATCCACATAATCAGCAATTTCACTAGATTGTGCAAAAATTTGTGGATATACCGCAATAAATGCTTGCAAGCGATCTATCGGATGTTGCTCACCTAAATTGATACGCATGCCATTACTTAACAATAAATTCCAAGCTAATCGATTACTGACATCAATTTCTTTAATCTGCAAATGCAACGGTGCCAACATATGCTGCATGATCTCATAGTGAGCCAATACATTGCTTGCTTCAGCATTAGGTCCATTAAGTACCGGTAAATTAGTTGGCATTTTAGCGTAAGAACCAGGTGAAAAGACAGTCCCATTTGCAGCTATTAATGCTGTATTATCCCAACGAGCGACCGGTTTATATTCCGTGAACTCAATCACTAGTTTATTCGGCCATTCGCGCGTTACTGATGCTTGTTGCACCCAAGGAATATTGGTTAATTGCTCTTGTAAACTTTCCACACTAAATCGAAAAAAACCTGATTCTACATCAGGTAACGCAATTGCTTTTACCGTTTTAGGATCAACATGCGCCGCAGTATCAATTACCGTTACATTTTCTACTGGAAAAAGCTGATGGTGTTGCAAATACTGCCAAGCATAGAGTATCGCTAGCAAAAAAACAGGAAGGAATAGGTAGTATTTGATAATACGCCAAATTTTTTGTGATAAAGGCTGATGCTCAACTTTCGTTGCCGAAATACGTGAACGTTTTGCAGCAAATATCCCAAACATAATGGCCCATCCTTATTATTAGCGAAGCTAGCTACCATGCTTTTCTTTTACCGGCGATTATACGCCTAATAATTGCTTAATAAAAGAACGAAATGCATTTTTTTGTCATTATTTTCACAAATAATATCAAATAGCAATTAACCTATTTTTATTTAATTTTTAAATGAATTTAAAATGCACGAAGGGTAAATTTAACGATTACCTAAGAAGTGCACTTCTCGAATCAGCGTAATTTGATGCTTGGCAGCGACTTCGGAATGTACTAATTGAATCAAATCTTCAATATTTTTTGCCGTCGCTTGTCCGGTATTAATGATGAAATTAGCATGTTTTTCAGATACTTGCGCCCCGCCTACGCTTACGCCTTTTAAACCACTCTGTTCAATTAAGCGTGCGGCATAATTGCCAGGTGGATTACGAAATACTGAACCACAATTAGGTTCATTGGTGGGCTGTGTAGCAGCTCGATGATCTAATAATTCTCTTATTTTTTGTAAAGAAACTTGTTTGTCACCCGCTTTCAATAAAAAATAGCCAGCCACAAACCATTCATCTGCTGCCCGTTCAACAAACCGATAACCAACATTGAAATCATTTACATTGCGTATTCGCACTTTACCGGCTCGATCAATGGTTTCAACAGCAGTCACAAATTGCCACGTTTCACCACCATGACAACCCGCATTCATTGCCAATGCGCCACCAACAGAACCAGGAATACCCGCCATAAACTCTAAACCGGCTAAATTAAGACGGGCGGTATGTCTTGCCAACTGACCACAGGCAATACCTGCTTCAGCTCGAATAATTAAATTTTCTGGCTGAGAAAGTCCAGTTAAATTACCTTGCGTATGAATGACAGTTCCAGCAATCCCTGCATCATGAATAAGAACATTACTACCTAAACCTAGCCATGTTAAAGGTTCATTCGTAGGTAACGACGCTAAAAAATGAGCTAAATCATCAATATTAACTGGTTGATAAAAACGTTCAGCGCAGCCGCCAACTCGCCAAGAAGTAAACTCAGCTAGCGAGATATTATGCTGTAATTGACCTTTATAAAGTTGCTCTTCAGTCATGTTAATAATAAATCCAATTAATCTGCCTATTCAGGGTCTATTGACAATCTCACTACTATACGTCATTCCACCAATTAGTTCAATTTTTGCTCAGCCAATTTAGCTGCCATACCTCCAATATCACCCGCACCTTGCGTTAATAATAAATCACCATGTTGCAAAACCGTTTTCAATACTTCAGGCAAATTATCACTTTTACCAACGTAAATGGGATCCACTTTGCCTCGTTGACGAATAGTACGACATAAGTTTTTGCTATCAGCCCCGGCAATAGGTTGTTCTCCAGCGGAATAAACATCCAGCATCAACAACACATCGACTTCAGATAATACTTGGGCAAAATCATCGAATAAATCATGGGTACGAGTATAACGATGTGGTTGATAAGCCATTACCAGGCGTTTATCTGGCCAAGCTTTACGAATGGCATCCATGGTGGCAGCCACTTCACGAGGATGATGACCATAATCATCAACCATTAACACTTCACCTTGCGGTAGCTGAAATTGCCCCATGATTTGCATACGGCGGCCAACCCCACCGAAACTATTTAATGCACGCTGAATAGCTGCGTCAGATACGCCTATTTCAGTTGCTATCCCAATAGCCGCTAATGAATTTAAAACATTATGTCGGCCTGGAATATTTAAGGTAATAGCTAACGCGTCATTGCGATTTTTACGAATGACTTTAAAGTGTGTTGATGTACCAACATACTCAATATCTACCGCATAAATATCAGCATCATGCTCAAAACCATAGGTTAAAACGGGTCGTGATACTTGTGCGACAATTTCACGGACAACCGGATCATCAACACATAACACCGCTAAACCATAAAAAGGTAAATGCTGAATAAAACGTAAAAAGGCATCTTTTAATTGATTAAAATCATTATGATAAGTGCCCATATGATCAGCATCAATATTCGTTACCACTGACATCATTGGCATCAAAAATAAAAATGAAGCGTCACTTTCATCTGCTTCTGCAACAAAATATTGACTAGCTCCCAACCGTGCATTGGTACCAGCACTATTTAATAAACCGCCAATCACAAATGTTGGATCTAAACCATCTTCTGCCAAAATACTGGTTATTAAACTAGTTGTAGTAGTTTTACCATGTGTCCCGGCAACGGCAATACCATGCTTGAATCGCATTAGTTCAGCTAACATTTCTGCACGTGGCACGATAGGTAAACGCATTTCTCGTGCCGCTAATAATTCTGGATTTTCTGCGTGAATCGCACTCGATACAACCACTGCATTAGCATGTAATACGTTTTCTGGATGATGGCCTATATACACAGTTGCACCTAAGCCGCGTAAGCGTTGTGTTAAATTATTTTCTTTAATATCAGAACCAGAAACCTTAAAGCCTTGATTAAGTAGCACTTCCGCAATACCACCCATACCTGCTCCGCCTATCCCGATAAAATGGATATGCGAAATACGCTCCATACCGATTTTTTGTAATTGCGGTTTACTCACTTCATCACACTCCTACACACATTTACCACATTTGAAGTCGCATTCAGACTACCCAAGCCAGAGGCATTAATTGCCATCTGCATTAATTGTTCTGGCTTCATGCAAAATTGATTAATCTCATTAAATAAACGGTCACATGATAGCTCACTTTGCTGTAATATAACAGCCGCACCATGCTTTTGCAGACTTTTAGCATTGGCGGTTTGATGATCATCAACCGCTTGCGGTGCTGGAATAAAAATGGCTGGCAACCCAATTGCGGCTAACTCAGCGACTGTTGTTGCGCCAGCACGGCAGACAACTAAATCTGCCCACGTATAGGCTGTTGCTATATCATTGATAAATGGCTCAACTCGATATGGATTACTATTTAAATTTTGATAAGCTGATTTGATCGTTTCAAAGTCTGCTGCGCCCGTTTGATGCCATATTTGCAGCTTGTCTGTTGATTGAAAACGTGCAGCCATTGGCGGAATAATTTGATTAATCGCACGGGCACCTTGACTACCACCTAAAATTAATAAATTTAATGGTCTATTCGCATTTAATAAATTACCCACTTTTTTACCCGCTAATGAAAGAATAGCTGGGCGCAACGGATTACCCGAGCACACAACTTTAGGTGAGATTGGAAAAGTTTGTGGAAAAGATTCACAAACACTGCTCGCTACATGCGATAACATTTTATTTGCCATCCCGGCAATAGCATTTTGTTCATGAATAACTAATGGCACGTTGCAGAGTCGCGCCGCAATACCAACTGGACCACTCACATAACCACCCATACCTAATACAACATCGGGCGATTCTTGTTTGATAAGTTTGCGTGCAGCCAACACAGAACGAGCAATTAGCCAAGGTGCTTTTAACAAACGCACCACACCTTTACCACGCACACCTTGCATTGCGATAGTTAATAAAGGGATATTTTCAGTTGGCACTAATTTTGTTTCTAACCCCTGTTGAGTACCAACCCATACTACAGCATCACCTTGCTGCAAAAAAGATTGTGCGACAGCGAGTCCCGGGAAAATGTGGCCGCCAGTTCCCCCGGCAGTAATCATAATTTTTTTCATTGAAATCTATTCTCAAAATCAATACGAAATAAAATTGCTAAGACGATGCACATCACTAATAAACTGCTGCCACCATAACTCATAAAAGGCAAGGTTAATCCCTTTGTTGGTAATAATCCAGCATTAACACCCATATTAATAAGTGCTTGAAATCCAATCCATATGCTAAAGCCATACGCTACATAAGCATTAAAAAAGCGGTCTTTTTTAAATGCCGCCCGCCCAATCATAAATCCACGATAGACTAATAAACTAAAAAGAACTAATACTAATAAAATACCAATTAAACCCAGCTCTTCAGCCAATACAGCAAATAAAAAATCGGTATGTGCTTCAGGCAAATAAAACCATTTTTGAATACTATTACCTAACCCAACACCGGTTAAACCACCGCGACCAAAAGCAATCAATGATTGTGTTAATTGATAACCACTACCATATTGATGTTGCCATGGATTAACAAATGTCGTGAGTCGCGCTAATCGATAAGGTGAGGAAATTGCCAATAACGCAAATAAAGCAAGCGCGCCAATTGCTACTACGACAAAAATACGTAATCGCACTCCAGCTAAAAATAACATTCCTAATATCGTTGTTGATAATACAACGGTTGATCCAAAATCTGGCTCTAATAATAATAATACGGCTAAAACAGCAAGAATTCCCATTGGTTTTATAAAACCAGTCAACTGCTTGCGAACTTCTTCAAAATGACGATTCAAGTATCCAGCGACATATAATACGGCAAATAACTTGGCAACCTCTGAGACTTGTATGCCTAAAAAGCCTACTCCCAACCAACGACTACTACCATTAACTTCGCGGCCAAGCCCAGGAATTAAAACTAACACTAAAGCAACCACTGCAAACATTAACAATATAGGGCTGTAATGTTCAAGTTTTTCAGTCGGAATGCGCAATACGACATAACCACAGATGACACCGAAACCAAGAAAGATGACTTGTCGCCATAAATAATGAAATGCATCACCATATTGTCGCTCAGAAATCACGATTGATGCTGAAGCAACCATCAACAAGCCCAGTAAAATTAAGCCAGCGGCCGCTAACACTAACCACGTATCCGTTTTATTAAAAAAACTAACGTGCTCGCCAACAGAACGTGATTCGCGCTGATTGACATATCCAGCCCTAAAAGATGACTCATCAGCATGTGCCATGGTTAAAGTCCTTTTACTAACTCACAAAACACTTGTCCACGATGTTCAAAATTCTTAAACATATCAAAACTAGCGCATGCGGGTGACAATAATACAATATCGCCTGGTTGCGCTAATTTCGCGGCATGCTTAACCGCGTCATCAAACGTTTCAACAAATACTTTTGAAACTCTGCCACCAAGACCATTTGCAATTAATTGAGCATCTTTTCCATATAAAATAACGTATCGCGCATAATGTAAAGCGGCAGGTTGCAAATCATTAAAATCAGCCCCTTTTCCTAAACCGCCAGCCAATAAAATAATTCTACCGTTGATTGCACTTCCTAAACCAACAATTGCGGCTACTGTCGCGCCGATATTAGTTCCTTTTGAATCGTTATACCAAGTAACGCCATTTAGTTCACGCACCCATTCACAACGATGTGGTAAGCCAGTAAAATTTTGCAATACCTGCAACATGGGTTTTAATGGTAAACCTGCTTGATAACCAATAGCTAATGCAGCCAATGCATTTAACCAATTATGCTTACCTTTAATTTTAAGGTCATTGACATCCATTACTTTTTCATCGCCAAAAGCGAGATAAGTATGGGTAATTGACTCGCTATCATCACTCATTTTTTGACTTGTTGAAATTAAGCCAAAATGTTTTGCTTGTGGTTGATCGGCGCCAAAACTGACCGCCTCCGCTTGATGATTGGCAGGCAACCAAGTTAATTTGTCATCACGATTGACGACTGCCTTATGGCAACCATGGTAAACACGCTGCTTAGCTGCGATATAATCATCAAATGAAGCATAACGATCTAAATGATCTGGGGTAATATTCAAGACACAAGCCACCACAGCGTTCAATGAATAAGTTGTCTCTAGCTGAAAATTTGAAATTTCTAATATATAAAAATCCGGCTCACTTTCGGTAATTAAATCTAATGCCGGAGTCCCTAAATTGCCGCCAACTTTACCATTTTTACCCGCAGCTTTAACCATTTCACCAACTAAAGTAGTGACCGTACTTTTAGCATTAGAACCCGTTATCGCGATAATGGGCGCTTTAACATGGCGTGCAAATAATTCAATATCACCAATCATGGTGATGCCTTGTTTAATACAAGTAAGGATTGCAGGCTCAGTATAAGACACGCCTTGACTGACAACTAGCTCACGAGCAGTTAACATTAGTTTTTCGTCAAACTTCCCGAGTGACAGTGTAATATCGGGAAATAATGCTTTAAATTCATCTAATCCTGGCGGTTGCTCACGACTATCAGTCACAGCAAAAGTTGCGTTAATTTTAGCCAAATGCTTTGCGCACGAAATTCCGGTCTTCCCTAACCCAACAATAACGTAATCATAAGTCATTTAAATATTTCTCATTTTTGCCAAATAATAGCAAGAATGATACCGCTCCTGGCTTGATCTGTCACTAGTGTAGGTGATATTTACTGATTATATAATGGGGTTGATGTGTGATATTTGATAAATGGGCGTATGCAATACGCCCCTACGAAAGATCTAAATAAATTAGCTAGTTTTGCCTTGGTATATCATCGCAATTTCAGTGTTGCTAGTCCCAGCAAAACTAATACAAAAGTAATAATCCAAAAACGCACAATGACTTTGGGCTCAGCCCAGCCTTTTAACTCAAAATGATGGTGTAACGGCGCCATACGGAAAATGCGTTTGCGCGTTAGTTTATATGAGCCAACTTGCAAAATAACAGACACCGTTTCTGCCACAAAAATACCGCCCATAACAAATAATACTAATTCTTGACGAACAACAACGGCGATAACGCCTAAGGCAGCGCCAAGCGCTAAAGAACCAATATCACCCATAAATACCTGTGCGGGATAAGTATTAAACCACAAGAATCCCAACCCGGCCCCAACTAAAGCCGAACAGACAACAGCAACTTCTCCCACTCCCGGGATATACGGAATAATCAAATATTTGGCAAATAAACTATTACCGGTTAAATAAGCAAAAATACCCAAGGCTGCTGCAACTAAAACAGTGGGTAAAATAGCCAAGCCATCAAGCCCATCGGTTAAATTAACTGCATTGCTGGTGCCGACAATCACAAAATAAACAAATGGCACAAAAAACCACCCCATATTGATATCAATATGCTTGAAAAATGGCATGATTAATTGCGTTTCAGCTGGTGTAGTCGATGTGTAAAATAAATAAAACGCAGCGACTAACGCTAGTACTGATTGCCAAAAATACTTCCAACGAGCGGATAAACCTTTGCTATTTTTTAACACTAATTTTCGATAATCATCGACACCGCCGATGATGCCATAGCCTAATGTCATTAATAATACTAACCATAAATAACGATTCGATAAATCACCCCACAATAAAATACCAATTGACATGGCAATCAGTATCAATAAGCCACCCATGGTTGGGGTGCCGGCTTTAGAAAGATGTGATTGGGGGCCATCATCACGAACATGCTGCCCCACTTTATATCGACGTAATCTTGCAATAACTGACGGACCACAAAATAAACTGACGACAAAACTAGTTAAAGCCGCAAGAATGGAGCGCAATGTAATATAGTGGAATACATCAAATGAATGAAAATATTGTTGTAATAAACTGCTAAGCCAAACTAACATATTATTCCTTCTCTCATATTATGTAGGGTGGATTTGAGCCGCGAGGCTCGTAATCCACCACTGCTGGATAATTCATATTATGCATATGAAAGATCATTTAATGGTGGATT
>JAGVJQ010000073.1 GCA_020051015.1 Gammaproteobacteria bacterium | reverse complement strand
TGGGGGGAGGGGAGCATATTGTGCAATTTTGTATGTTCAGCACTTTATTGATTGTACAAAAATTCGCGAGGATCTCTCAGTATGCAATACGCCCCTACGAAAGATCAGTGATAAAGTTAAATTAATTTTCAAACTCATCTTGTCTTTCTAAATTTAATATGGCATAGTCTGTCCGTTTGCGCGCAAATTAGTAAGCCTTAACTTTGTTCTGGCTGGTTATGAAAAGATTCCGAATAGAAAAAAGCCATCGCTTTTGGTATAGGGGAAGATTTTCGAAAAAACTAGCCCAACCACAGGAGACTAATTTCATGCATAATCTCTACACCTACACTCAAATGATTCGTCAATGTCGTGAATTCTTCCAAACTAAATTAAATTTTGCTGAAGTCCCTGCTCAATCTCGTTTATCCATCTTAGCTGCCTGTGAAGATCCCTCAACCATCACACCCTTTCAAATTAATCAAACGTGTTTTCCATTACCGCAAACTGGACAGATGTGGCTCGAAGTTGAGTTGCTAAAAAACCCCAGTTTGCCTGGGGTTTTTTGTATCACCACTAGTTATCGTGATGAAAAAAATCCAGTTGAAGGACGACACAAACGTATTTTCCCGATGTTTGAATTTGAAGCTGCTGGAAACATGGATGATTTACGCAATTTGGAAGCTGATTTACTCAAGCATTTAGGATTTACTGAAGCACAAATGCTCGACTATGAAGCCATGTGTGAATATTATAAAACACAGGAACTAAGTGCTGAACACGAACTTTTAATGCAACAAGAATTTGGCAATGTCATTAGCTTAGAAAGATTTCCTGAACGCACACAACCATTTTGGAATATGAAAGGCAGTGATGATGGTCGTTATCATAAAATTGATGTTATATTACATGGCATGGAAACGATTGGCTCTGCCGAACGTGAAGTTTGTCCAGAACGTATGCGTGAACGATTTTTCAGTATTTCTGGCGGCAATTATGCAGAGTTATTGTTCAAACACTTTGGCAGAGAACGTGTCATAAACGAATTAAATGAATATCTTGCATTAGATTTTTTCCCTCGCTTTGGCGGTGGTATAGGATTAACACGACTAGAGCGAGCGATGGAATTATCACAATTAATTTGGGATACGCCAAAATTTGCTAATATTAAATCTCATCTAACATCAACAACCGTATGGGCATAGCATGTACTACGATATAGAAAAAAGTTTTAACGATAATCTTTCAACATATAATCAATGGCCAGCGCTCGATCTTCGCGAGCACTGGCCAGCGCCAGAAAAATGGCGTGATTTTTTAGGTTATCGTCTAGCAGTACCCATTGGAGTTTCTGCCTGCCCAATTGCAATTGGTGAGGGGATTAGACATTTAGCACGTTATGGTTATAGTTTATTAACATATAAAACTATTCGGTATCATCAACATGATGCCTATGCGGCACCTAATGTTTTTTATTTAACCGCAACCAATTTATTATCCGATGAGGATTTATTACAACCATTGACTGCAACAGCAGAAAAACCACTAAATAATATGTATTTAGGATTAACCAATTCCTTTGGCAATGCCAATTTTGGTGCCACATGGCTAGAGCAAGATATTGAGCATACAAAAAAAGTGTTAATGCCCGGACAAATACTCAATGTTTCCATTTTTGGTGAGAAATCAGCTACTGAATCACGTATAGAATCATTTGCTAAAGCAGCAAGCTTAGCTAAAAATGTTGGGGCGGATACAATTGAAATTAATTTTTCGTGTCCTAATCTCAAAAAAGAAATGCTGACTTTTGATATTGATAATATGAGTACTATTGCCAAACGCATTGTACAAATTGCCAATCCTTTACCTGTTATTGCCAAATTAGGTTATGACAATGATCCAACTCGTGTCCGTACGCTAATGAAAAAATTAGCTCGTGCTGGTGTACGTGCAATTAGTGGAATTAATACGATTCCTGCTCACGTCGTGAATCATAATCAAGCCCCAATTTTTGGCCAAGATCGTCCGCTAAGTGGTATTTCCGGATTCCCCGTACGTGCATTGGCAATGTCATTTATTCAAATGATTAATCAAATTAATATCGAAGAAAAATTAGACTTTAGTATTTTAGGTGTCGGTGGTGTAACACAAGTACAAGATTTTAATTTGTTACTAGAAGCAGGTGCAGACATTGCGTTGTCCGCAACTGCCGTGATGTGGAACCCCTTACTTTCGCAACAATACTTACAGGAGTATTATACCCATGCAGAAACAGCATTTGCTTAAACAATTACACCATTTAGGGGCCATTAAATATGGTGATTTCACCTTAAAAAGCGGTGCGAAATCATCTATTTATATAGATTTACGCGTTTTAGTTTCTTATCCAGAAACATTACGTGAAATTTCATTGGCGTTATGGGAGAAAGTATCAGCGTTAAAATTCGACCATCTTTGTGGTGTGCCTTATACCGCATTACCTATTGCAACCTGTATGAGTATTGATAACAAAAAGCCCATGCTCATGCGACGTAAAGAAGCAAAAAGTCATGGTACAAAGCAATTAATTGAAGGTCATTTCCAACCACAACAACATTGTTTAATTATAGAAGATGTTATTACCACAGCGGGCAGTGTCATGGAGACCATTAAAGATTTAGCAGATGCTGATTTAAAAACGACTGCCGTCGCCGTGATTGTAGATCGCGAACAAGGTGGCAAACAAACCCTAGAACAAGCCGGCTATCAAGTTTTTTCTTTATTTACGTTAAGCGAACTTACCGCTTGGGGGAAAACGGCATGATAACAAAGCTGACTTATGAACAACGCATTACTCAGATGCAACATCCATTAGCGAAACAACTATTACAATTAATGTCGCATAAAAAAACAAATTTAGCTTTAGCGGCTGATGTAACCAGCGCGGATGAATTACTCACCTTAGCTGATAAATTAGGGCCAGAAATATGTGTCTTTAAAACGCATATTGATATTATCGATGATTTTTCTATAGACATGGTTAATGCGTTACAGAAATTGGCGAAAAAACATCAATTTTTAATTTTTGAAGATCGAAAATTTGCTGATATCGGTAATACAGTGATGCATCAATATCGTGATGGAATTTATAAAATTGTAGAGTGGGCTGATCTCATCAATGCCCATAGTTTACCTGGTCAAGGCATTATGAATGGCTTGAAAAAGGTAGGGCTATCGAAACAACGCGCTTGCTTATTACTCGCGCAAATGAGTGGTAGTGAAACATTATTTACAGAAGAATATACGAAAAAAACAGTAAACATGGCGGAAGAAAACCGTGATTTTGTCATTGGTTTTATTGCACAACAACGCTTAACGAATAATCATGATTTTCTTTACATGACACCAGGTGTGAGTTTAGCTCAATCTGGCGATAGTTTAGGACAGACCTATAATGATCCTTATACTGTCATTGCGAAAAATGGCAGTGATATTATGATTGTCGGACGTGCCATCACTGAAGCGAATGATCCTGTGAAAGTGGCAAAGACTTTTCGTCAGTTAGGCTGGGATGCTTATGAACAACGTTGTTAAAACATAAACTAGCAAACAACGTTAGTAACCCACAAACTAACAAGTAATAATATGGCGCCATAGCACTACCTGATACGTGAATAAAATAAGTTGATGCCAATGGTGCCAATCCACCAAATATAGCAAAGCCTAAATTGTAGCTTAATCCCATACCAGACGCCCTAAATGCCGGCGAAAACTGCTCGCAAATAGCAATACCATAAGTGCCATTTACTAATGCGACGATGATTCCCATACCAATGACAAACAACCACGGCATTAAAAAGCCATGGGCAATGAGTTGTTTAAATAAAACATAGCCCACTACAATACAGAGAATGGAGCCCCATATTAAAACTTTTTTTCGCCCAATTTTATCAGATAAAAATCCACATAGAGGACCACAAAGAGCCAACGTTATAAAGCTAATAGTACTCAATAAATAACTATAGGCAATTTGGTAATGCAAAATGGTAGTAAGATAAGTCGGTAAATAAAGGAAAATAAAAATGGTAGCGGCGGATAACGCTGTCAATAAAAAACCAACCATTAATTGTTGTTTGGCATGTTTTAATGACTCCAAAACTGGAATTCTTAATAGCATTTTTTTGACTTCTAATTCAGTAAATAATGGCGTTTCTAATGCTTTTTTGCGAATGATATAACCAACCAAACCTAATAAAAATCCAATGACAAATGGTATACGCCATCCCCACGCTTGCATGGCTTGGTGTGATAATAATTTTACGAGTGTTAAACCAATAGAGCTTGCTATTGCATTCCCTAATGTTACAAACATAAAAACCGTACCAACCGCAAATCCACGTTGTGCCATTGGAATATGCTCGGCAGTAAAAATAGTCGCCCCGGGAATTTCACCACCGACTGAAAAACCTTGCATAAGACGCAATAAAATTAATAACATTGGCGCTAATAAACCCCATGTTTGATAAGTTGGCAAACAACCAATCAATAATGTTGCTAGCGCCATTAATAATACTGACAATGAAAATGCAAAACGACGCCCTTTTTTATCACCAATATGACCGAAGACAACACCACCCAATGGTCTTGCAAAATAACCTACTGCAAATACGGCAAACGTAGCAATTAACGAAATAAATTTATTTTCAGATGGGAAAAAAGCCACACTGATATAAGGAGCAAATAAAGCGTAAATGGTAAAATCAAAAAACTCTAATGCCCCGCCAACGCTGGATAGGAAAATAATTTTTCGTGAATTTTTGTTCATATGTCACCTGGTAAGTTGATTACTTAAAAGCTTATTTTGTTAAAGATTGTTAGAATAGTTAATTATTTATAATGTCGCTGGCAAATTAAATCCATGTAACAAATTAAATGTAAATGGATTTGTGCCTTGATCATCTGTAATTTCAAATGCAAATGTATAAGGCGGATTCTGATAATTTAATTCAAATTTATTATTGGTAAATTGTGGATTCATTGCATCAAACCAATGAAATAACGACCATGGACCACTTAAGGTATTATTTGCTTGTTGTCCATCTTTATCAGATAAAACCATGGCAATATACTGTGTGTCATTTTTTCCAGGCCAATCAAATCTAGTGGCCACCATAAAATCGGGAGAATATTCTGCCGATTGATTATCAATACTTAAGTCAACTTGTTTTATATTCGGAGATAATTGTACTGGTTTTAACAAAAATTCCAAAGAAATTTTACCATCAGAATTTGGGAAAAATGCTTGCGAGACACTACTTACTTGTTGCAACATTGTTAGTGACGCTTGTGCAATCGGTAAGCCGCTACCATTAAATGATTTCAATTGCCATGGCGTTTGGCTCATATCGACAAAAGGTGCAATATAATAACTAACGAAATTATTTAATGTTCCGTCTGGCGAAAAGAAATGATCAAAATCATTTAAGGCCAAATCTTGCTTAGAGGCCTGATTAAATGGATAAAACCCAGCTAAATTATTAGCAAATTCGGGATAAACATTATCTTGCCATACTTGGCTAATTTCCGCTTGCGCATCATGCAAAATGAGTTGCCAGCTATATTTAGCCATATCATTAAACCAATTATTATAAGGTGCTGGGATTTGTGCGATTTGAGCATTTAATGCATTAAACGCATCCGTTTCTTGTTGTGGTAATAATGTATGTGCTTTTGCTAATTCAAATGCTGCGGCGGCAGGATTTTTATCTTGCTCGATCTCCATTAAATAACTGGCTAGCTGTAGTAAATTATCATGATTCGCTGCTAAAACTTGATTAGTTGATTGATTAAACCCACTAAATGCCATGCTAATTGGCGTTGGTGTATTGCGATAATAAACATTAGTATTAATTGATACTTGATAGATCAATTGCATTATTGCTGAATTTGGCTGTGTGAATGACGAGATAACTTGTATTGCTTGGTTATATGAGGTAAATGGTTGTAATTGTAAATTAGCTAATACGCTTTGCCATGTTGCAATATAGCTCGACATATAAAAATCACGTACTTGTTCTATTGCGTTTTCAGTCACCGTATTGGTTGATGGTCTATCAGTCATGACCCAGTCGCCATTAATTAAGCTATTTGCAATTTGAGGCGCAATTTTTTCATATACATCCGCAAACTCTTGCGTCGTAAATGCAGCAGGAATCATTAATTTCGTAATATTGCTGTTAAAAATAGGTGTATTGTTGATTGTCGGCAAGTTGAGAAGCAAATCTTGGCTCGTTGATAAGCTAGCTGAAATGAGCGCCTCAGCCAATGCGGCTTTTGGCATAGCATTTAATACTAATCTAGCTTGATTGATTAATGAATCATCCAAAGATAAAACAAAAGGTGCCATAAAAGCTTGCGCCATATAATTATTCATTTGCGCAAGTTGACTTGCATTAAGTTCAGAACCCCAGATGTTATCCATCATAGTGATAACATAGGTTGAGTCAAATTGCTGTGTATTGCTCAACATTAAATAAGCACATAGCGTATTATAAAGTTGACTAGCATTAATTTTATCTGGATTTTGTAGTTGCATTACTAATGCTTGATGCAATTGTTTTGCCACTGTTAATTGCACCGTTTGCTGAAACGCCTCACTTGCCTTGTTATAAATTGCTACGTCTTTTGGTAAAAAAGTTCGAATTGCCCAAGGAATTTTTGCATGTTCTGCATTTGTATTGGCATCAGCTAATTTATTTAATTGTGATAATGATTGCTGCATATCAAAGGTAGTTTGACTCGTTGATACCATTTGATATTGCGCCAATGCTTGTTCTATTGAATTTAATTCTGCAATATTTCCTGAGAAATCTTTTACCCAATTAGTGATTAAACTAATAACCAACACCGCACACGCTGCAACAATTCCCCATTGCATAAATACATTGAATTTAGCTTTACTATGTTTAATATAGGTTAAAGTCATTGTTCGATCTTTAATTAACTGTTTAAAAATATCAACAGTAAAGTAAGGCCGGTGACTTGCCAATTCTAATGAAGGAATCCATGTTTGCAGGGAAAATGCCTGCGATAATGGTTGATGTAATCTATCAACTGCTGCATCAGGTTGTGGCTGAGCTGAACAAATATAAACACCTCGTAACTGACAAGCCTGATTTGCTGCAGCAATATCTGCTACATTCTGTAAAAATGCTGCCAAAGGCTTTTTGATACTTTCAACTTGCAATGGGAAATCTTTAATAACCGCTCGCTTGTCCAAGTTTCGTTCGTGATGTAAACGTTGTATTAATCGTTGATTAATACGCTCTAATAAGCGGTCAAATTCAAGATCAAATGCATCAGCCAATGATTGCCCAGATTGAATCTGCATTTGACTAAACGTCATACCCCATAATTGCTCTGCTTCTTGCTTAGTTAAATTATCAAAAAATTCGTTAAATCCAGCTAATTTATCTGCTTTAGTGATAATAAAATAAAGTGGGAAGGCCTGCTTGGTATATCCCATTAAATCTTTTAAACGACCACGAATACTGTGAAAATAAGCATTTCGTTCATTTTTATGCGTCGAGCATAACTTCTCAATATCAATGCAAAATAAAACACCTTCAAAAGGTTGGTGACGACGATGTTCGCGCAATAGTTCAAGCAAATCAAACCATAGTTTTCTTTGGCGACGTGATTTACGGTTTTGCAACATATAAACATTATTGATATCAAGAAAAATAGCATCTCTTGTTGCCCACCACTCACAATGGCTAGCACGTTGTTTTTCTGGATGGTTTTTTTTACTTAACACAAAATCAAGATTGGCATGTGACAGTAATGATGTTTTGCCTGCTTGATGAAAGCCTAGCATAAGAAACCAAGGCAAGGTAAATAATTTGGTACGGCCATCAGCCGTAGAGATTGGTGTTTCTTTTAAAAAACGGATTGCGCCCTCAAATCGTTGATGAAGTTTATGAATTAAATCATCGAGCTTTTCCGAATTTTTATTCTTCATACTATGTTATGGAACCTGCAGTTACAGCCGTTAATAATTGATAGATTGGCTGTATTTCAATATGTAACATCATAATAAAACTAACGTAAACAACGCCTAATACAATACCTGTGCCAATTAAAATACGGCGCAATGGCAACATAGCTGGCTTTTTTATTGCTGGCAAGAATCGATTACCCGTCATCACCGCTAAGGGTGCTTTACTATCACCGCGTTCACGTCTGATGATGCGATACAAATCATCCAATAGCGCATCCAACGATTGGCGTCCATTATCAATATAACGGTATTTTCCTTCAAAACCTAAACTTAAACATAAATAAAAGAATTCGAGCAAATCAATATAATCGAGAGGTTTACTTCGTAAACGTTCTAATAATGCAAATACTCGTTCGCCAGTAATTTCATCATCTTGAAATGCTTTTACCAATGAATTGTGCGACCAATCACTATTCATGCCCCAATTGGTACGTAAAATAGTTTCATCCAAGGTTGCACAAATGACATATCGTGCGGCTACAATTTGGTCCGCTTGATAATGACGACCAATGGCTGCGCACTCAAACGCTTTTACTTCATAAACCAAGTCTTGACGTAATTGTTCAACATTTTCATATTGCTCTGCATGGCGTAATTTAGCAATCAAAGAAAATAACGCCGCGGCTGAGGCCGCCATGGGATTAACACCCGAACGCGCAATAAAGGTTTTAGAAGGATAAAATGATTGGACGGATATGCCATTTTTAATAAGCAAAGACGTGGCTTGGCTGGTAATAAAAGCAGCCGAGAACGCATCCTGCTCTTGCTCAATGGCAACTGCTTGTTCTCTTTCCATCCGCGCCGATCCAATCTCGTTTTGATGATAGACAATGTATCATTTGTTCGCTAAAGATACAAGGTTATTGGCTAGTCAGTAACTTTATTTTTATTTTGGTTGAAATACTTAACCATTTGATTTAATTATTGATTTATAAAAAACTAGATAAAATGTAAGCAAACCCTAGTCAGCCTTTCAAGAGATGGATTGAAAGTATCATTTAGATTATTTTACTTGTTATACAAAATTTGCTCAACCATCCTCTTTTTGTTAATATTATGTGCAACAACTAGAATTATAAGGTCATCATAATCCATGCCATTTACTTACCAAAATTTATTTGAATTTGCGATCGGAGCAGAAAAATTAGTTAAAAAAACTCGACAACTACCATTCTCGTATACTATCTGTTTATTACTTATGACTAAGAAACCGTACGCAAACCAACAATTTGCATCAACGCTCGATGGAGAGTTAATACGGATATTGCGTGCAACAATAGAAATCGATCTAAAAAATGAGCCCAGTTATACGTTAAAAAATTTGCTCATGAAAGTGAAAACTAAAATAAATAGCCATGGTACTTCAGTAAAAAGCCTACAAAATATCTATGACCAACTTAAAGATCCAAAATTTGATGTAGTCACCATATCTCAGAAAGCAACAGCACGCAAAGTCATTGCGGCAATTAAACAGCTGCGAAAAATGAAAGAATTTCCTGGTAAAAAAATGTATACCTTTACTTGTGAAGGGTATACTACTTATTTCCATCGAGAATTCTTTAAGAACGATGATGCTGCAAAAAATAGATTACAATACCTAGAAGACGAAATTGTCTTTCGTTGGAATCAAGCACTAAAACTAAAACAGCTAAACATCTTTATAGGAAAAATTAGAATCGATGGCTGTGTAGAATATGGTATGAAAACCGCATTAGAGTGGGCAGCCGATCTAGAAAAAATGCCTGATCCATCCAGTGATATAGTAATACAAGAATATTATCAACTTGCCGATGTTCTTTTGAGTACTGTTGGAATTATCCAAGACTATCCTGGGTTAACTAAATTAATAGTAGCTCAACATAATGGTAAAACTGTCACACCAACACTCGCGTTTCCTTATGATAAAATTGAGCAAAAAAATGTTGAAGCTTTTATTCGAGGTGCGGAGCTACTGACAGAGTCTATTTATAATCCGCCGCTTCCTGGATTTCAATCCGTGTTAGACAAAATTGCTCACTTATCACCAGCAATTCAACGATACATTTTATCTGGCTTAATGCCGTTTGTAACCACTGAATATGTATCACTAAACAAGTATTTAAATACGTTAATGGATGATGCTAATGATGATACCAAGAATTTTCTTCAAGGCAAGATAACGGTCGCTCAGTATTATTTACTATTACGAGACGCCAATGATGTTGAAAAAAAATTAGGTCCACATGACGATACTATCTTGCATTTTGCAGTAACCGCTAATGATACCATTATGGTTGCAAAAATTATTCATGATTTCCCTGACATGGGAAGAATTAAAAACAAATTAGCGAATTCAGCAGTGATGATAGCTGCTAGGACAAAAAAGTGGGAAATAGTTAATATTTTAGCACCTACCGCAACAGCTGCTGACCTAGGTTTTGTTTTATTATTTGCTGCACGGCACAATGAACAAGCGATCATCGCTCATTTGCTTTCTCAAGATGTTTCGCTTACTTGGGGTTTTTCGAAGGGTAATATAGCCGGTTTTTTTACCGTTCATTATCTTGTGTTGAATAATGCTATTGATTTATTAACGTTACTTTTAAAGAATCCAAACGCCGATGTTAATCAACAAGCTCCCAATTTAGTAACGCCACTCATTGTTGCCCTAACTAATGAACAAGTGACACTTGAGACATTACAATATCTCTTAACCATACCAAAGATTGATGTTAATCGTAAACAAGGCGTAGATTCTCCATTTGTCATCGCACTTAAACATAATTGCAATGTCGAAAAATTAGAATGTTTATTGGCTGACGAACGATTAGATTTAGTAAGCGATTGTGCGATTATTACAAACATCATCCAACAGGGCAAAAGTCAAAACTTACAATTATCTCCGAAATTCAATCAGTTATTAGCACAAAAATTTCTACAACAAAATAATATTGATGCCCCCGCTGATCTTTTTCAAATCGTTGCGGAAAAACAATATGCTCGATTGATTTCAGTTTCTGCTCAAGCTAATGCGGATGAAAAAGATCATGAAGGATTCGTTCTTGCTCAGGGTACAATGGAACAAGCTAATAAGTCGATTGGATCTTGTTCTTTCTGGCATTGTATTAAAGAAATCACCAGCACATGCGCTACTGCTCGCCCTGCCAAGCTTAGTCAAAAATTATGAAATGTATAGACTCTGTTTACAATAAGAAAATAATCACGAACCAGCTTTAGAATATTCCGTATATTTCTTTGCGCTGCCTCGCACTTTATCAGCCGGATAACGTTGATTATTAATTTCATTCTTTTTTATAACAGCTTGACTTAAATTAATATCCATCAAGTCAGCAACACGAATTAAATTCATTAAAATATCGGCCAGCTCGTGTTCGGTTTGTTCTTTCAATGTCGCATCATGTTTGGCGGCCGTAGCTTCCGCCTCAGTATGCCATTTAAATATTTCTAACAACTCTGCTGCTTCACAAGTCAAAGACATTGCAAGATTTTTAGGGTTGTGGTACTTGCCCCAATCCCTGGCATCAGCAAAATCTTGCAACATCTTTTTGACTTGGTTGATATCAATAATGTCATCCATGATGAATTCCTTGTTGTTACTTTCTTAAACTGCTAGTCGAAATATCTGGCAAACTTGGGTGTACTCGCTTGGCTTCTTCATAAGGGACTTTTGGGGATTGTACTTTGTGAAAAAAACTACCGTGTTGTTTTTTATATTGTGCGCGGTGCGCAGCATCACGAGTTAATTTCTCTGCATGTGATTGTTTTGTATGTTGATGAACGGCCCATTGATCATAGGAAACACTTTCGTCATTAGTTTCATTTGATTGTTGCTTTCTAACAGATTGTGACCCGCTTACTGGGGCTGCGGCAGATTCTAAAGAATGCATCGCTATCGTCAACATGGCTAATACTTCATCTAACAAGATAGCTACTTTATGTCGCCAAAGTGGAATTTGTTGTACAAGTATAATATTAGCTTCAAACAGCTTTAATTCTGCATCTTTTACAGCAACATCTTTAACAAGCAACGCTCCGTCGTCTTTGTAATACTCCTTTTCAGCTTGCTCATATTCTTTTGCATAAATTTGAACATTTTTTTCCGCTTGCACTTCACATGCTTCAATTAAAATCAATGTTGCTCGCGCCAAATTATTTAAATCAAGCAAACTATCTATTTCATTAGTTGTAGCTCTCCCAGTAAAATTCGCAGCATGATTCAGCGATACTTCTGGGGAAGATGAGATAAGCTCTTGCCGCAATGCATGAAGCTCAATCTCAATATCGCTTCGTGTTCTTTTTAATGTGGCCTGTTCATTATCTTGTGATAAATGGGATTTGCTTTGAGGATCTACTATAGCCATATTATGATGGGCTCCAGAACATAAGGGGCAATTGACAATTCTACTATGCTGGGCATTAAGCCTCGATTTCTTGCGCTCCGCTGCTCACAGACGGCCAAAGTATGCTCCGCTGCGGTGCTCAAAAATCAAGGCTTTCTGCCGCAGCATAGCGAATTGTTAACTGCCCCAAATTAAATTATTATTTTTAAAGTTAGCAATAGTGCCAATAACCCGCATCCATTCTTGTCTCTGACCATCCTTAGCAACCGCGCAAGTCTAACTCAGGACAATTAAAATGACAAATTTTTCTTCATTACAGCGCCTGTAAATTCTAGCTGTCTACGGTAAAATATGGTACTTTAACATGTTCAACTTTAACATGAAAAAAAGATGCCAAGTATTAAAGAAACCTTAATTAATTTATTTAAAAACGCCATTCAAACCTCTTATGGCTTGGACGTTGATCCGGTGATTCAGTATGCTAATCGCCCAGAATTTGGTGATTTTCAGGCAAATTTTGCGCTAGGCTTGGCTAAGCGGTTACAGCTAAAACCTGTTGATATCGCAAAAGAGGTCATTGCAAAACTAACTGATGAAGCCATGTTCAAAAAATTAGAGTCATCGGGCCCTGGATTTATTAATATCACACTTGCTGATGCATTCTTGGCCTCTCATTTACAACACATGGCCCAAGACCCTCGTTTAGGCATTGAAATAGAAGCAAAACCTAGAACGGTAGTAGTAGATTATGGTGGTGCTAACGTCGCCAAAGAAATGCACGTCGGTCATTTACGTTCCGCTATTATCGGAGATGCTTTTGTTAGAATATTAAGCTTCGTGGGGCATAACGTCATTCGTCAAAATCATCTTGGCGATTGGGGTACCCAATTTGGGATGTTGATCGAATATCTGCTCGACACTGGCTGGCAAGCAGATAAAGCACATGCCTATAGCGATTTAAATGCTTTATACAAACAATCCAAACAACGCTTTGATATTGACGAGGTTTTTGCTGAAAAAGCCCGTAATCGCGTTGTGGCACTACAAAGCGGCGACCCAACCTCACGTGCCATTTGGAAACAATTGGTTGACGAAAGCTTGCATCATTTCCAAGAAATTTATGACAAACTTGGCGTTTTATTAACTGAAAACGATGCTGCCGGCGAAAGTTTTTATAATGATATGTTGCAACCGCTTACACAAGAATTAGAAAAAAATGGCCATGCCCAACTTGATGATGGTGCCTTAGTGATTGCATTAGATGGTTTTGTTGATCCAAATGGCAAACCTGTGCCCTTTTTAATTCGTAAAAAAGATGGCGGTTTTTTATATGCGACTACCGATCTTGCCGCCATGAAATATCGTACAAAAAATCTTGGTGCCACAGAAATTCTTTATGTTGTCGATGCAAGGCAAAAACAACATTTTGATATGTTATTTGCTGCCGCTAGAAAGGCATTTGATTTACCTGAAAACGTAAAATTAGAGCACACAGCTTATGGCGCCGTATTAGGCGAAGATCACAAACCACTTAAAACGCGTAGCGGTGAGTCAGTAAAGTTAATTGATTTATTAAATGAAGCAGAAAAACGTGCATCAGAAGTCGTTTTGCAAAAGCATCCCAATTTAACACCCGAAGAGCTAAGCGATATTGCGCGCAGTGTTGGGATTGGTGCATTAAAATATGCTGATTTACGTGCTGATAAAATTAAAGACTATGTCTTTAGTTGGGAAAAGATGTTGGCATTTGAAGGAAATACTGGACCTTATTTGCAAAATGCTTATGTCCGTATCTATGCTATTTTCCGTAAGGGAAATATTGATTTAGCAAAAATTCAACATAATTCCATTACTATTACCACACCATTTGAACATGTATTAGCTATTAAACTTAGCGCCTTACCTGATGTGGTACATGCAGTAGCTAATCATTTACAAATCCATACGTTATGCGATTATTTATATGATTTGGCTAGTACATTTCATCGTTTTTACGAACACTGCCCTGTATTAACGGATGAAAATACGAAGATACGTGATAGCCGCATTTTATTGTGCGCGCTTACTGCTCGTACATTGCAATTAGGATTGAATTTATTGGGTATTAACGTGTTAGAAAAGATGTAAATCTAAAGGAAATAACATGGCAAAACAAAGGAATCAACGCGCGAATAATCGCTCTTCATACAAACGACCACCCGCCTCATCTAAACCATCACCCCGTGCATGGATTATTGCGGTTCTATTAGTGGTTGTTTTTGCTGGCGGCGTTGGTTTTCTTGATAGTCATCGTAAAGATACCCCTACCGCATTCATTCATCAAATTTTACAGCATAAACATACCACCACGGAAACTGGTAAAGCCCCGAGTTTTGACTTTTATACTGCATTACCATCAGGCAAATTAGCTATGATGCCATCTAGCCAAACAACATCAACCACCAATGCCACAGCGTCAGAAACAACTAAAATTAACCCCACGACACAAGCATCCGTGGCACCTGTTGCCACGACTAAAACAACAGCACCAACCGCCACTATTACCAACTACTTTTTGCAAGTAGCATCTTTTCCACAATATGCAGATGCCGATCGATTAAAAGCACAATTATTACTTGATAATTTCAATGCCAATACCGAAAAATCTATGATTAATGGTAAAGAATGGTACCGCGTCGTGGTCGGGCCATACCATGATTTAGCTAGTTTAAATGCAGCGCAAGCTCAACTCAATACGCTGCATTTTCAATCGATTAAGTTGCAGTTGAAGTAGGTGCTGTCGCAATCTCTTCAGTTGGTTTTAACGATGCTAATGCACAATAAAACGTAGCCAAAGTTAATGCGCCTACTACAGCGAAATCCAGACCGAATGGGATAGCGCCTGTGCCGTGTCCAAATGTTCCAAAATAAGAAATAATGCACATACCAATTAAATAAGGGAACATCCACCAGGAACTACGCCATTGTTTTCTTAATAATCCACCACCTTGGCGATAACAATGCACAATAAACCACGCCAAGCCAATACCCATAGCAATCATCATATGGTAAATCGTCCACCAACCGGTCCAGAAAATTAATAAATTACACGCATAAAAGGCTAATAATGCAATTAAAGTGGCACATGGCAAACGAAACGGGCGAGCTTGATCAGGTTGCATTTTGCGTAAACCAATTAACGCAATGGGTCCAATAATATAAGAAATAATAAAGCAAGAAATAATAAAACCCACCATAGCTTGCCAACCAGGGAATGGTAAAAATAATAATAATCCAACCAGATAATTTGCAATAATTGCTCGTGTGGGTACTGCTTTTTTATTAAGCTTTTGAAAAAACTCAGGGAAAAAGCTAATTTTACTTAACCCATATGTGACTCGTGCTGTAGCTGCAGTATAAATATATCCTGTGCCAAATGGCGATATAATTGCATCACCATAAATAACAATGACAAACCACGCCAATCCAAATGACCCTAATATCCCGGCAAAGGGACCACTGTCACCAATATAATGTAGCTTTGTCCACCCTTCAGCTAATGCCGCTGGTTGTAATGCACCAACAAAAACAACTTGTAGCAAAACATACAAAATAATACAGAATAAGACTGAGCCAATTAATGCCATTGGAATACTGAATTGTGGTCGTTTAGTTTCTCCAGCTAATTGTAAGACTGTATTTGAGCCAATAAATGAATAGACTACACCACCTAATGGCAATGCTGCTAAGATGCCATGCCAACCATCGGGCATAAATCCACCGCTAACCGGTGACGTAAAATTAGTTGCATGAAAATCCATTAGAATTAATACGCATATCGTCGCTATTGGTACAATTAACTTGATAATAGTAATCACAGTATTTGAGCGACTGAAAAATTTAGCGCCATGATAATTTAAAAAGCACATCAAAAACATGACAACTGCACCAACTAAAATACCGACATGCGTTAAGACGGTGGTATTTTCTACTTTAGTCACCAAACCTGGAATATAATTACCGGCATATTGCAGTAACCCCATTGTTTCAACGGGCGCCACCGCAATGCTCGACACCCACACCATCCACCCGGTCATAAAACTGACCAACGGGCCATGGCTATATTGTGCATATTGCACCATGCCACCCGCCACAGGAAAAGCAGTACCCAGCTCAGCAAAGGTTAATGCGATGATAATCATCAACAAACCACCAATGACCCATGACAGTATCGCAGCGGGTCCCGCAATTTGCGCAGCATAAAGTGGCCCAAACAACCAGCCTGATCCAATCACGCTACCGACGCCAGCAAACAATAAGCCTAATGGGCTAATAGAACGTTGGAATGTCATCGTATTTATTCCTTAAATTTTATTTTTCTAACTGGTAAACATCGTTTTATGCCGGACTTCTTAACCTAAAAACCGGACGTAACATAGATAATGTTAATGATATTACCCGTTAAAAAAATGAAAGGATAGAGTCTGAAAACTTTTATATTTCTCATGGCGATTAACCTGATAGCCCTCATTAATGGCACCATATCCTTTTGACATCCACTTATACCAGCATTAATCAAATGATGAATAGCACTCGTTAGTGCAATTAATGAGAGCTACTTATTAACATTATTAAATTATCATTCCCCATTGCATTAATAATTGTAGAAAGCTAAACTTTCTTACCTATACCCAAAATGAATGATTTTTAGGAATTTTTTTGCCCAGATTGCCGTTAGATTTAAACGTTCGGATTGAGAGAAACCGCAGGAATACTCGTCTGTCTTTCGAGGTTTTTCAATTGACGAACGTTTAAAGATGACGGTAAGATGGGCGAAAAAAAATTAAATTTCATTCACTTTGGGTATATATACCTTGATTTCTGACAAATCATCCCTATATCAAGTACAATAGCAATTATTAGTTGAGGAGAATCGGTTGGAACAATTTCATGGCACAACCATTGTTTGCGTACGTCGCAACGATAAAGTAGTAATTGGTGGCGACGGCCAAGTTAGTCTCGGTAACATTGTATTAAAAGGCAACGCCCGTAAAGTTCGTCGCTTATACAATAACAATGTTATTGCCGGATTTGCCGGCGGAACCGCCGATGCATTTACACTATTTGAACGCTTTGAAGCGAAATTAGAAACCTATCAGGGTAACTTAACCCGTGCCGCAGTTGAATTAGCCAAAGATTGGCGAACCGATCGCTCATTGCGTCGATTGGAGGCATTATTGGCTGTTGCTGATAGCAAAGTCTCATTAATTATTACCGGAAATGGGGATGTCGTTGAACCTGAGCATAATTTAATTGCTATTGGTTCTGGTGGCCCCTATGCCGAATCTGCCGCTCGAGCATTGATGGAAAATACTGATTTGAATGCACGCGCAATTGTAGAAAAGAGCTTACAAATTGCCGGCGACATCTGCATTTACACTAATCAAAATCACACCATTGAAGAACTTGATAGCAAGCAATAACCCTTAGACCCTATTCATAAGAGAGATATTTTAGACATGGCAAATACTTCTATTAGTCCTGATCCCCAGGAATCATTAACGCCTATGACACCACGTGAAATCGTGGCCGAGTTGGATAGACACATTGTCGGTCAACAAGAAGCAAAACGTGCGGTAGCAATTGCGTTTCGAAGTCGTTGGCGTCGAATGCAAATTGAAGATGAAAGCATGCGTGCAGAAATTACCCCAAAAAATATTATGATGATTGGGCCAACAGGCGTGGGTAAAACTGAAATTGCTCGTCGTCTGGCTAAGTTAGCCAATGCGCCTTTCATTAAAGTTGAAGCGACTAAATTTACTGAAGTGGGATATGTCGGCCGTGATGTTGAATCCATTATCCGCGAACTTGCTGAAGCAGCTATGAAAAGCACGCGCGAACTGGAAATGGTTAAATTACATTCACAAGCGGATGAAGCTGCAGAAGAGCGCATCCTTGATGCATTATTACCACCGGCAAATAATACCGAAAACGTTACCGATACCCAATATAATGCTACATCTGAAGATGAAGTTATCATTGCCAAACCCAAACGACGTAAAGAAAGTGCTGCTCGCCAACGGTTTCGTAAAAAATTACGCGAAGGTGAGTTAGATGAACAAGAAATTGAAATCGAAGTTGCCTCCAGCACCATTGGTGTAGAAATCATGGCACCACCTGGTATGGAAGAAATGACCAGCCAATTGCAAAGTATGTTTCAAAATCTTAATACTGAACGCACCAAAACACGTCGCATGAAGATAAAAGATGCCTTCAAAATCTTGCGTGAAGAAGAAGCATCTAAACTCATCAATGAAGATGACTTGCGCGAAAAAGCCGTCCGTGCGGTTGAAGAGCAAGGCATTGTATTTATTGATGAACTTGACAAGATTGCTAAACGTTCCGATCAAAGTAGCGGTATTGATGTTTCACGTGAAGGTGTACAACGTGACTTATTACCTTTAATTGAAGGCTGTACCGTCACTACCAAATATGGTCCTATTAAAACTGATCATATTTTATTTATTACCTCTGGGGCTTTTCACCACGTCAAACCTTCTGATTTAATTGCTGAGCTACAAGGTCGTTTACCAATTCGCGTGGAATTAAAAGCATTGACTGTAGAAGACTTCGTCAGAATTTTAACGGAGCCACAGGCTTCATTAACGAAGCAGTACATTGCATTGATGACGACTGAAAATGTAGCATTATCCTTTGATGATACCTCCATTCGACGTATTGCTGAAATTGCGTGGCACGTGAATGAAACGACAGAGAATATTGGTGCGCGTCGCTTACATACGGTATTGGAACGCTTACTTGAAACGGCATCATTCGAGGCATCTGATCATCCAAGTATGACGGTTAGCATTGATGCAGAATATGTTAATAAGCAACTGGGGCACTTATTAAAAGATCAAGATTTAAGCCACTATATACTGTAATGATTATGGCAACACCGATAGAATTACATTTACATCAAAAAACACGGCAGCTCGATGTGCACTTTGACGATGGTCAGCACTTTTCACTGCCGTGTGAGTATTTGCGCGTTTATTCTCCTTCGGCTGAAGTTCGTGGTCATGGTGCAGGACCCGGTAAATTGCAAACAGGCAAACTCTGTGTCAACATCATCAGCATAGAGCCCGTCGGCAATTATGCCATTAAGCTGATATTTAATGATGGTCATAGTAGCGGCATATATACGTGGGATTGGCTATATGAATTAGGTGTCAACCAAGAAAAATATTGGCAAGATTATTTAAAGCGTTTGGCGGAAGCAGGAGCAAGTCGTGAGCCCACCCAAATCAAATGACGATAAAACCACCCATTTTGGTTTTCAAGAAGTTCCTGTAAATGAGAAAGCGAGTAAAGTGGCTGATGTATTTCATTCTGTGGCTGATAGTTATGATGTCATGAATGATTTAATGTCATTGGGAATTCATCGTCTATGGAAAAAAACCACTATCGAATTAAGTGGTGTACGCACTGGCCAAACAGTATTAGATATTGCTGGCGGGACGGGTGATTTGACTAAGCAATTTAGCCAACGCGTAGGTGATACTGGTTTGGTTATCTTGGCAGATATTAATGCCTCCATGCTTGCTTGTGGCCGTGATCGATTATTAGATGAAGGTATTGTCAATAATGTTCATTATGTCCAAGCTAATGCAGAGACCCTCCCTTTTCCTGATAATTACTTTGATTGTGTGACTATTGCTTTTGGTTTGCGTAACGTGACACACAAAGATCGTGCCATAGCATCGATGTATAGAATAGTGAAACCTGGGGGTAAATTAATGGTATTAGAATTTTCTAAGCCCTTATTTAAACCATTAGAAAAAATTTATGATACTTATTCATTTTCAGTTTTGCCGCGATTAGGTAAACTAGTTGCTAATGACGCTGACAGTTATCGCTATTTAGCTGAATCAATTCGCATGCACCCTGATCAAGCAACATTAAAACAAATGATCTTAGACGCAGGATTTGATGATTGTCGCTTACATAACTTTTCTGGTGGTATCGTCGCTTTACACATTGGTTTGAAATATTGAGCATGGAATGAAAACCTATTTACTATCATCATTACAAACATTAATAAATGGCTATCTTAGCCTGGACCCTTACGCAGCCAATTTACGACAACCATTATTGGGTAAAACTATTGCGGTTGATGCACGAGAATTACCATTTCCACTATTCTTTCATTTTACTTATGAAAAAGTAGTATTACAAAAACACTGTGATAATCCACACGCAACCATTCATGGTTCTTTATTTAATATGGCACGTCTTACCCAACGTGAAAATAAAACCGCAGCCATGTCTGAATTACAAATTCGTATTGAAGGTGATACCGATAGCGCCCACCAATTTCAACGATTTTGGGATAGTATTTATATTGATTGGGAAGAAGTCGTCGCTAAAATTGCAGGCGACCCCTTCGCTGTTTTATTTGGTCGCGGCAGAAAAATAATTAATCGTGCTTTACAACAAGCTAGACAAACTGTTACCAATAATTTAAGTGAATATGTGCAGGAAGAACTGCGATTTTTACCACCACGTGAAGAAATCGCTGATTTTATGAATGACGTTGATTTATTGCGCGCCGATGTTGATAGACTGACAGCACGTATCCAACGCTTGGAAAGCCATCATGAATAAATTATCACAGCTTGGACGTTTATTTCATATTAATTATGTTTTAGCAAAAAATGGTTTAGATGAAATAATTCTTGCAACCCGGTGGTTTGCCCCCTTTCGGTTTTTAACCTATTTTAATCCTTGGTATTGGACTCGCAATCGTCATCTGGAACGTGCAGTACGATTACGTTTAACACTCGAAGAGTTAGGTCCCATTTTTGTTAAATTTGGT
>JAGVJQ010000069.1 GCA_020051015.1 Gammaproteobacteria bacterium | reverse complement strand
GCTCTTATGGTGAATGATTTTGTTATTTTCATTTTTTTAGAGTAATGAAAATTTAAAACCTAACCATTTCTTTCGCTAATACGGGCTACATTTTCTCATTCCACTCGCTTATAAGGCAAATATTCAGGGAACCACATTTTTTTACGAACCGCTGTTTCAATTTCTTGATCACTGAGCTTATTCGCTAAACCAGCGTTAACTGCTTCTTTTGCCACTGCAAATGCAACTTGATATGAAACATCACGAATAGTGTGTAACGGTGGTAATAAATTTGCTTCTGGATCGGATTTGGCTGGAGAAGCAGCAGCTAAGGCTTTTGCTGCCGCCATAAACATTTTATCGGTAACTAATTTAGCTTTTACAGCAATTAATCCTAACCCCATACCAGGAAAAATATAACAATTATTGGTTTGATCAACGCGGAATGATTTCCCTTTTTTGGTAATATTGTCAAAAGGGCTACCTGTACCGATAACAGCGCGTTCATCGGTCCATTTCATTAAATCAGTCGGTACCGCTTCACATCGACTGGTTGGATTTGATAAAGGAAAAATAACTGGTCGCTCAACATTTTTTGCCATTTCACGAATAATAGTTTCAGTGAAAATTCCTGGTTGTCCTGACACACCAACTAATACGGTAGGTTTTGCGTTTTTTACGACATCTTCCAATGAAATGGTACTATCATTAGCTAATTTCCAATTGGCCAATGCTGTTTTTTGCTGTAAAAAAGGTTGTTGAAATGACATGATATTAGGCATGCCTTCAAGCAATAAACCTGGTCTGTCAATTAAATAAAAACGTGAACGTGCTTCTGATTCAGACAATCCCTCATCTATCATTGCTCGCATTATCAAACTGCTAATACCGCAACCTGCAGAGCCGGCACCGACAATGACAATGCGTTGATCTTTTAATGGAACTCCAGTTACTTGAATGGCGGCTAATAAGGTTCCTGTTGCAACAGCTGCCGTACCTTGAATGTCATCATTAAACGTACAAAGCTGGTTACGGTAACGGGCTAATATGGGATTGGCATTTTGTTGGGCGAAATCTTCCCATTGCAATAATACATGTGGATAACGTTTTTTTAATGCGGTAACAAAAGCATCTATAAAATCATCATATTCTTTGCCACGAATACGTTCATGCTGCCAACCGATATAGAGTGGATCATTTATCAACTCAGGATTATTCGTTCCACAATCCAATAAAATTGGCAGAGTAGTAGCGGGGTGAATGCCAGCACAGGCACTGTATAATGCCAATTTTCCAACGGGAATTCCCATGCCGCCTGCACCTTGATCACCTAATCCTAAAATACGCTCACCATCGGAAACCACAATGGCTTCGACATGATTAAAGCGTGGGTTTGCCAAAATTTCATCAATACGATCTTTGTAAGGATAGGCAATATAAATACCACGTGGACGTCGATAGATATGGCTATACTGTTGACAACCTGCGCCGACAGTTGGTGTATAGACAATAGGCATCGTTTCTTCAACATGTTCCACAATGAGCCGATAATATAATGTTTCATTAGAATCTTGTAAGTCTCGTAGATAGAGGTATTTGGCCAAATCATTCGGCTTACTTTTAAACATTTCATATGAACGTGCTAATTGGATTGATAATGTTGCTTGTTGTGGTGGCAAGACCCCAAATAAATTAAATGCAATACGCTCATCTTCGGGAAATCCCGTGCCTTTATTGAGTAATGAGTTCGAAATTAAATCAAAATCCGTGATATTGACTTCAAGATAAGGCTTACCATTTTCAAATTGCAATTTTGCATGTTTCATATTAATTCCTTTTACAAGACTCTTTATATCAATAGATAAAATATTGTTTCAAATGAAATTATCAATAATGATAATAGTATAAAAACAGCAAATTTAACATGTTTTTAGTTGATGTATTTTCATCGGTTATTTGTGCATTTAAGGCATTAGCAACTGCTGCTAATTTTCATACGAATAATAATAATTAGTATAGGTAGGAGGGTTCGGGCCGTAATAATTATAGGAAGCATTTTTATATCGATCATACGTTACATTATTAGTAGACGAACAAGCATTGGTTAGTGAAGCACATGCACCAGACTGACAATTGTTACAACAGGTTGGCATGATATAGGCTTTGCTGGTAGTAGGTGCATTATATTTTTGTATAGCAGTACAACCAACTAGTAATGTCGTAAATAACGCAATAAAAGCCAATTTCTTATTCATGATATCAATCCTTCATAATAAGTAGGCTTGCTAGGGGCTGTTGACAACCTCTAATGGTGATATCCCTTATATCCCCCATGATAGTAAGACGGCGTCACAACTGGATGGCTATATACCGATTTATTGTAATAAACAGGATAATTGTAATTTCTATATTTATAATAGGGCGAATAATTGGGATAAATGGTATAAGGCGCATGGTAATATGAAGTAAAGGCATTTTTCGGATAATTAGTGTGATAACTGCCATATGCCCAAGGAGAAACATAATAACTGGGATAAGAATAGCGACTTGAGTAATAGTACGGATACCCTGAAACATTATATCCAACAACATTATATCCATATTGGGAACGATTCCATCCATAAGGATAGCCACTATTGTAACCTGTTGAATAGGTTGTAGTTCCACACCCAGTTAAACTAATTACCAGTAGTAATAAGAAAGGGGCTAAAATTTTGGTATCTGCGTATTTTTTGTCCATGTATTAATTGTAGTACATTCTTCCTTCTTCTACAGAGGAAATGCAATGATGAATTATAAAAAAATAACACAAAAATGGTCGCAGCAAGTTACTGAACATAGTCATGCTCTTGAGCTTGAGGAGGGCGTATTTACTTGGCAGGATCCTAAAAAAATTGCCCACTCGCTGATGCAATCGGCACTCAACAGTACACAACGTAAAGGAACACCGTATCAGTCAGCGATGTCAATGTTAAATTTTTATATCAATCGAGCAGGAAAAAATTTAGATCCAGCTCAAAAAAATATTTTGGAACAAGTAAAAGTTGAATTAAGAAAGCTTGTTTAGATTATTATATCTATATTCACTTTTTATAAATGATCTTGATCCGCTTTACTGGAGACAAAGAAAAGCGGATCAAGATCAATAATTAGGTTTATCAAGCAAGGCGCTTACGTTCCTTGTGGCTGGATGTATCTTGTTCTTTTACGTTTGATACATTACCTCTCATGCTCTCTTGAACAGAAGAATTAAGGAATTTATGACGTAATACTTCTTTAATCTTAAAACCTACCGAGTTAGAGCTGCTGCTACTGCTAGAAGATGCCTCAGAAATTCCTGCGGAAAGATATGTAGATAAACGCTTGGCGTATTCGTCAATAAGTTTTTGTTGCTCTGTAGTTAAGTTTTCCTGTTTGCTTTGTAAATACCCTATAAGGGCCATATCTTTATTCTCAGCCGCAATTTTTATAACACCTGTGATCTGATCACGATCATTGTCAGAATGTTTATCATTTTTAGAACTTTGGATACCTTCAAATAATAATTTGAAAGCATCTAACTGGCCAAGATGTGCTGCAAATTTAATTAAAGGGGTATTATATTTTGCTGCAGAAACATCAGATAGATAATCTCTCGGGTTGAACTGCGGTTCTTTCACTAAATCTTGTAAAATTTCTTGCGAAGAATAAAAAATAGCATGTCGAGCAACAATGCTATATGCATCTTCTAGTTCGTCAGGACTATATTGTTCTTTTATTGCATTTAATAATAATTTAGCCTCATCAATATTTTTAGCAGCAATTGCATTACAGACAGCATCGATAGTTTTTTCTTGCACACTTGAATCACTTTCTTTAATAATACTTTCACTAGCTGGAGCTTTATCTGAGTCATTTCCGGATAGTGCACTATCTGCTTCTTCCCAAAGTTGCCCTATCTCTAAGTCATCTTCTGATAGTTCGCTATTTAAATCTTCCTCAAATGATTCTATCACTGAATCATCATCAGATCGCGAACTATCTGAGTCTTCCCCCAATGATCCAATCTCTGAATCATCATCAGATCGCGAACTATTTGAGTCTTCCCCCAATGATCCAATCTCTGAGTCATCATCAGTTCGCGAACTACCTGAGTCTTCTCCAAATGATCTATCTGAGTCATCATCAGACAGTGAGTTATCTGAGTCTTCAGCAGATAAATCTGAATCTGGAATTTCGTTAACTTCTTCTACACGAAGTTGTTCCGAATTATCATCATTATATACCTGTACACTACCAGCAGCAGTCCCTGCGAAGTAGCGAGAAAATACGTATAACATAAGTGCCGCGCCAGTTATACCACCAAACATAGTCATCTTAGGATTTCTTCTTAAGATATCCCATATTTTAAAGACATAACGTGAGAAAATTTCAGCTGCGGCATTATAGGCATTAGAAACATAAGATTCTGCCCAGTTACCTAACTGACTTGCCTCTTTAGCAGTAAAAGAGACCACGGCGGTAGTAGTAGATGCAACAGCCGCGGCTGACGCAGATACAACAGATGCAGCAGATGCTGTTATTAATGCGGCATTATTAGCTAATGAATCTGGAGAAGGAATAATGGAGGTAACTGCCGCCGGAAATCTATCGAGGACCGCCGTAAACTTACCTAATTTCTCTATAACTTTATGGCCATTTTCAATGGATACCTCATAAAATTTTATGTTGCCAACATTTTCAAAAACAAATTTTAAGAGCTCAAATTCTGTTAATCCCGCTTCTGCACCATCACGAAAACGTTTTGTCAGAGCAGCTGCATCAGCATAGCGCATAACAGACGTATAAAATGCTTTTTCATCAATATAAAATTGGATCAAAGATCCTGTGGTATCTTTAATATACTTGTTTAAAAAACCGCGGTCTATTATTTCTCTTTCTACAAACTCAATGCCACCTAAAACAAGAGGGGTTATTTTGCCATAAGCGTCTACTGCTCTTCGCCACTTCTTGTCAGTTTTAAATAGATCAAATTTCAGTAAATAGTTCATAAATTTATTCCCTCTTTGTAACTTGTCCTAAAGGTAGGTTGGATGGTTAATGTTTTTTTACTTATTAAGTAGGGGCAGTTGACAATGTAGAATTGTCAACTGCCCCTAATAATCTGACGTAGTAGTTGCGAAGGCATTATACATAAATTTCTTTACTGAGCAAGCAGTGATCTTGAACCGATTTTTTGGAGAGTTAGTTAAGCAAGATGGGCAGCACTAACGATCCGGGCACCATACCTTCGCACCACATTAACAAGTGGTATATATAATAGAGCAAATCCTACTATTACATCTCATCCTAAAATCCATGCGGCATATAGTGTATGACATTAGACTTACTCAGTACGGTCGAGATATTAGTTAATGTCTGTTTAAAACCTTGGAAGAGGCCAAAGCTAATTTGGTCTTGTACTTTTGGCTGTGGTTCGTCTTTTGGGTGGTTAAAGACAATGTCAGCGGCAACTTTTTTGTCTGTCTCTGCATCGATTGAAACATCAGGCAGTAATTTCTGTTCAAGCGGTATACTAGCATCTTCTTTTTCGATAGGGTTCCTGTCCTGTAAAGAACTTGCATCATCAACGTTTTTTGCGGGAAGCGCGGGAGAATTATTTTGCTGCAGCAATACTTCAGGTAATGAGGCATCTTCTTCATCCATTTCATTGGTATTGGCAAGTAAATTATCAAGTATAACTTTTGTATCAACAGTTCCGTCAGGTTTCATTGCATCATCAGGCTCAACGTTAGAGGTTGATAACTCAGGTAACGATACGTCACTAGTAGCAGATACGATTTTATTTACTGGTGGTGCTGTAGTTTGCTTAGACTCATTATTTTTACGTACAGTAAAATATGATTGCGCCGGCAAATCAGCTAACGTGATGTTGTTATTACCAACTAATGATTGTAATTGTTTATTCTCTTGCGAATTTGACTGAAACTCTATTGTTTCTAAAAACTTTTTAGCTTCTGTATGCTCTTGTGCGGCAGCTCTTATTAACCAATATAGGCCAGCCGCTTTATTTTTCTGTGCATCGCCGGGTAAACTACTGCAGTAACTATAGTAAAGAGAGCCTAGTCGATATTGTGACTCTTGATGTCCTTGCTCTGCTGCTAGCTCATACCAGCCAAGCTCTTGGGTAGGAATATGTCCTAAACCGTTATTATCATATAAGTTAACATCATAAATTCGAGCAATTTCATATAATGATTTAGGACAACCTCTTTTTGCTGCTTCACAGTACCATTTGACCGCTTTTACTTTATCTTTTTGGGTGCTATTTTCGCGATGATGGTATAACTGTCCTAACTCATACATGCCTTTACGATAACCTTTTTTGGCCATGTCAGAGAATTCTTGTTTAGCTACTTGCAAGGTTTCTTTTTGCCGATAAGAGCCATTATTTTTAACCTGTATAACAACTGACGTACCGCTTTCTATGGCACGTTGATAGTTTTCCCAAAAGTAATGATTAGATGAGAAATTTTTCATTTCCACAATAGCGTCTATTAATCCTTGCTGTGCGGCTCTATGGATCCATTTTTTTGCTTGGCTTTCATCCTTCAGCTCATCACGATAAAGTTTAGCCAGTTTGTATTGTGCGGGGGCATAGCCATTTTTAGCGGCAACCAGCATATATTTCATGGCCATTTTTGAATCACCTAATTGCTTTGTAAAAAGCGAACCCAATATATATTGGGCAAGCACATCCCCCCCTGCAGCAGCCTTACGTAGGTATTTAATTATTTCAGGGATATTGCCTTCTGCGTCTTCTGCAGTGATAAGATAAAACCCCCAAACATAGAAGGCTCGTGGATCGTCATGTTTTGCTCGTTCTTTAATGTTACCTAATTGTATATAAGCTTTTTTAATCAACCGTTCTGAAGTTTCTTTGTTTTCAGCAACGCCTAATCCTGCGCCATACATAACGCCTACTTCAAATTGATCTAAAGGATCATTGGCCAGTTTTGCTTTCTGTATGGCAAGGTTAAATTTTTCATCTAAAGTTAATAATACTTTTTTTCTAGTCGTTCTAGGCAAAAATGGAGAGGGTGAACTAGATTCTAACGCTTCTATTAGTTGAATTTTATTGGTTAAGTCGTCAGTTAAAGTGTTTTTCTTCAAATACTTTAAACTTTCTTCTATCTGTTGTGCTGCAGATTGTCGCAACAACAATATAGATCGAGCTAATGAATAGTATTCACCATTCTTATCAGTAAATATTTTCCCTAAACGATATTGTGCTTTACTATGATTTTGTTTTGCTGCTTTATTATACCATCTGACAGCAATACCCATGTTTTGGTCAACACCAAGACCGAGTTCATAGATCACGCCGAGAGTATATTGCGCACTTGCTATGCCTTGCTCTGCTGCGAGACGATATTTTTTTATTTCTTTTTCATTAAATAGTTCCTCTAAGCGATATTTTGCTTTGTCTTCATACTTTGCTGCTTTTTTATACCATTTGGCAGCGATATCTCTGGTTTGCTCAATATCAAATAATTTTCCTAAACGATATTGTGCTTCACGGTGATTTTTTTTCGCTGCTTTTTTATACCATTTAACAGCGATATCTTTGTTTTGTTCCACACCAAGACCAAGTTCATAAATCAAGCCGAGACTATATTGCGCATCTTCTTGCGAATGTCCATTATGCTCTGCTGCGAGGCGATACTCTTCTATTCTTGCTTTATCAAATAGTTTCTCTAAGCGATGTTGTGCTTTATCGTGATTTTGTTTTGCCGCTTTATGGTACCATCTAGCAGCAATGTTGATGTCTTCTTGAACCCCAAGACCCATCTCATAGATCATGCCAAGACTATATTGCGCACTTGCTATTCCTTGTTTTGCGGCCAAACGGTATTTCTTTATTTCTTCCTGATCAAACTCTTTACCTATGTCTTCTTCAGATATTTCTTTTACACTATCTTGTTCTAGCAAATCAGTTTTTTGGGGATTTGACAGCTTTGGAGCTGGCTCTTTACTGTTAGTACTAACAAATTTTATTTTTTTATTAGGTAACACAAAATCCTCGATGATAAAACTGTTCACTTTTGATTTTGGCAACGATATTGTCACAGCTTCTTTCGGTAACTGTGCAAGAGACTCTGTATCATGCTTTTTTTTGTATGATTTCATCACTTGACTAATTAAATCTGTAAGTGTCTTGGTTTTTGATTTTTCCGCTGCAGACCAGTATTTATTTTTCTTATCTTTATTGAGATAAGATGAACGAAATTGTTTTATTGTATAACCTAATGTTATCGCCAATTGAAGAAGATTATCATTGGATGTAACCCAGTATTCTTCTAATGACTTAAAAACTGCCAGTGTATTACCTTGCATGATGGCTTTTTTTAAATAAGACTTAGATAAGTCATCGCTACCTAACAACATCGCAAGTTCATACTGCGCATCTCGATCGCCTAACTCAGCAGCAGATAAAAGATATTCTTGCGCGTCGAAAATGTTTTTTTTGATATCAGCGAATCCATCACGAAGCATAAGCCCATAAACGTATTGTGCCCGTGCGTGATTTAAATTTGCTTTGGTTTTAATTTCTTGTGTTCTGTTGATAACTTTATCGAACCAAGTTTGTGCTTGATCGGCATTTTTCTCTGTTCCTATTCCATCTCTATATTTGCAAGCTAAAGTATAATGCAGGAGTGGATCGTTTGAGCTTTGTGCTGCTGCTAATAGCGTGTTAAATTCTTCTGTTAATGAGACAAAGGTGGGGAGATCACTATCTTCTAAATTTACATTATCAACGGCAACTTCTTCAATATCAGCTTTTTCCGTCTGATAACTCTCATGATCAATAACATCATCGTTATCACTATCAATATTTTCTTCATAGCTTGACGATGGCTGTTCTTGCTTTGGTATAGTTTTGATAACGGAGCCTTTGACATGAGCAGGTTTGCTCTTGGCTATCAATGTAGCCAGTACTGTACGCGCATCAACAGAGCCATCTAGGAGCATTGGCTCATAATGATTGTTGCCATTATAAAGTATGAAGATAGGCGAACTTAAATTGTGATCATATTCTTCATCCAGATCGGCTAGTTTACCATCGTAACCAATTATTACTATAGAGCCTAAATTTTTTCGGCGAAAAGCATTCTTTAATGCTTTAACTGCTACATTAGAAGCCCAGGTGCGTGGTTTGCAAATGTTTTCTGGCGTATCTTCTGATTTCTGACTCCAATCAGTAATAGAAGTGAAATATTGGTCATAATTATCTTCAATTTCTTTAGCAGTTAAATTGCGTAAGGTTTGCATTCCCAGCTTAACTGACGCATCTACGGCATTGTAAAAACAGTCACCTGATTCGCCATTTTCTATTCTTTTAAAAGTTAAGCCCTTTATTTGTGGGGGAGATTTTTGTGTTTGTGGCATGATTTTTTATCCAATATTTATTTAATTATGTAAAGTAAGCAGAATTAAGCTATTTATGCGCTTTATTTAAGGAAGCGATCTTAAAGCGTTGTTAATTTTTTACAATACGTAAAAATACGGGGTAATTAATAGTGAATAAATTATGCTTTGTTAGATAAGGCCTAACTTAGCAGCTTTATATATCAAGCTGGTCAACTTGCTGCATTTGAATTTCGTTTTACAGTTGGAGATATGTTCTTCTACTGTGCGTGGTGATATACCAAGAATGATACCGATTTCGTTACTGGTTTTGCCTCTGGCCACCCATTTTAGGCAATCTCTTTCGCGTGAACTAAGAAACAAGTCGGTATCTGGAATTATAATTTTTGAGGCAGTTGCTGTATTTGCATGGTGTTTATTATATATTTCTGGGAAGATGATTCGATGCTGATTGGCTTTTTTCATTATTTTATCGGCTGCTTCAATAAATTGTTGGTAAAAAGTTTTAAAAATATCAAATTGATTTAGATACAAGCTATTAGCTTGTGTAAAAGTAGGCGTGGTGGCGAAAACACATAAATCTAGATAATCAGGATGTTGAAAAGGAATAGTGATACCATTGCTTAGGTTATAGTATTCTCTAGCATGACTTAAGATAGTGCCGTGCGTAGGATCATCTTCTTGGGCTATCCATAAAAATGCTTCATTATGTAAACTTAAATGAGGATCTTGTCCTTTATCTAATAGGTAAAATTTCTTTTTTAAATAATCCACTGACATCTGTGGGTGAGTCGTTAATGCGTAATATTCATAATCACTTAGGAATCGAATGAGGGAGAAATGCATTAAGCCGTATTGCTGGAGAAAAATTTCAGCTATTTCTAATACATCAATGCTGGCGTGGTAAATATGTTGAAGAGATGATTTCATTAGTACAAATCCTGTGCAGATCGCAGGATATCATAATAGATTATTAAGATCAATTCGAGTCAGCGCGCGTGGCGCAATAAAAGTAATTTTAGCAAGCGTAACCCTCGTTATGCCGGCAAATCCCGGGTAAGGTAATTAATGATTCATTTAAATACTTATTATTTCTCGCTTTGTAAGCTAGTTTTAAATGGTAGTTGATTTCAATTTCTGACTGGGTATCATCAAAGAGCAAATGGAACAAACCAGCTTCTCCGATAAAACTCCCGCTTTCTTTTTCAAAAACCAAATAAAATCCCAGGCCATATTTCTCAAAATAAGAAATAATAAAATTCAAGTATTCTTCTACCTGCTTTCTTGTTTGAACAGCACCTTCGCCTGTATAGTGCATGACTTCAATATCTGCTCGTAAAGGCACTAAATTACTGATATCCGATAATTCAAGTTTTTTCAAGATTAACCGTTCTGTTTCTAAAGAAATAGTCGTGCTATTTGTTTTTGAAAATATTGCTTTGACAAGAGATAGTTTGATTTTTCTTTTTTGCAAGGATGTTAATTTTTTCATCTGTTGCTTTCTATTTTTTTTTATTGATTCAGCCAGACACGTAAATTTTTTGCTAATCGGCCTTGACGATGTAGTGTTTCAAAGTCAGAATGCGCAACGCTATTCAGCGAACGTAATTCCCCAAGCACAGCATGGATAGACCAGCATTGTTGAACCAGTGTTAAAATAGCGAATACATTTTCTTCTGTTTCGAGTGCAAACCACGGTTTCAGACTATGGACTTGAAGTTGCTGATATTGTTCATTCGATAAGGAAAAATTTTCTTTTACGCGATATAAGCAATTCAATAATGAGAAGAAAGGGTGAGTAATCACGACTTCGCCGAAATCAATGAGAGTGGTTTTGCCTGTCGTAACATCAATTAAGATATTTTTATCATGAAAATCGGCATGACCAAAGGTGTCTTGAATTTCATAATCCGATAATTTTTTGCAAATAGTGCTTAATTTGGGCGTTAATTGCTGCAATCGTGTGAGTTCATCTTGAGTGAGTCCATCCTCGAGTAAAAGATTTTCCTGTGAAATTAATGCTTGATACAGAGCGGATAATTTTTCGCATCGCCAATCGGGTACACCATGATTGAAAAACATGTTTACTTTCTCACTGGCGGCGAGTTGAAGCGTGATATAGCTGTGAAGAGTTTGTGTCAAGCAATCTGTTTGGAATTTGTCTTTGGAATAATCATACAAACGAATGCCCGCATCTTTCATTAAAAAACAATAGTTTTCTGGTTTGCTTGCAATCAGTTGTGGCACAGGCGCACTAAATTCATTTTGCAGCATAGTAATGATGTTTGCTTCTAATGACAATGCGAGAGGCACTATCTTGAGGAAAAAGGCGCCGTTGTCAGTGTCAAAATGATAGACCGACGACCAGGCTGTATTTTGAATACACTTAGGCGTCGATTGATGCAATGAATAGCCGTTATCATGTAAGATATGTTGTGCCCATGTTATCGCATTAGCGCATGTCATGGTTTTACTCCTCGTACTTGACAAGATTGATAGAAACCCACGATAGCATCTTCATCTTTTGCCAAACGGGTTAAATTATCTCGTTCGCCTTGTCATTGCATTCAATACGATAGAACGCTCGTTTTAAATTAAACTACGGATTGCGCTTTAATTTTACACTGCTATAAGTTCGATAACAATCGGTCGATATGTGTTTCTTTGTAAGAGTAAAGCATTCATTTGCTGCTGTCATTGCAGAGGCTGGATTTATAGAGTTACATAGAATTATATTAACAGCGCAAAAACTTAATAAATTTTAAGAATAGACATTACTTATATTATTATGCTTTCTTTCAGTAGCAAGACCGTGTTGATGCTTGATTTAAATCGAATATTGAATT
>JAGVJQ010000067.1 GCA_020051015.1 Gammaproteobacteria bacterium | reverse complement strand
AAGACATGATTTTCGAGTACCGCAGCGCAGCATACATAGTAGTATTTGAGCAGCGGAACACAGAAAATCGAGGCTTTGTGCCCAGCATAGTAGAATTGTCAACAACGCCTAACAATTATCGCAGTGAGCAAGAAATATGACAGAACAACCAATGCAAGATGTGTTATTTGAAGTTATACAAGGAAATGGTGGTGGAATTGGTTTAATAACGTTAAATCGACCACAAGCATTGAATGCATTAACTCATACCATGTGTCTTAAAATCGATGAGACATTACAATTTTGGGAAGAAGATCAGCATATTAAGGCTGTCGTTACCCAGGGAGTTGGTGAAAAAGCATTTTGTGCTGGTGGTGATATCCGCTCGTTGTATGACTTGGGAAAACAGCAACGCTATGATGAGGCAATGCAGTTTTTTAACGATGAGTATCGATTAAATTATCGAATCTCGCATTATTCAAAACCTTATATTGCTTTTATGGATGGTATTACGATGGGGGGTGGTATGGGTTTATCCATTCATGGTGCGTTTCGTATTGGTACTGAACGGTTGTCGATGGCAATGCCAGAAACGGGGATTGGTTTTTTTCCTGATATTGGCGGCACGTATTTTTTACCACGATGTCCAGATGAAATGGGAACTTATTTAGGATTAACTGGTGCACGCATTAATGCGGCAGATGCATTGTATGTGAATTTGATTGATCATGTTGTGCCATCATATCGCTTACCAGAATTATTAAATTTACTTGTAGAAACGGAATTTGCAAGCAGTGATTTAGAAATCGTTAATGAGTTATTAGCAAAATTTAATACGCCAACTGAGGCATCAGAATTGTATTGCCACCGCGATATTATCGAAGAGTGTTTTGCAAAAGATACGATAGAGGCGATTATGGACACGCTTAAAAAGCATCAAGCAACGTGGTACCAACAAGCATTAGAAAGTTTAAAGAAAAAATCACCATTGAGTTTAAAAGTGACATTAGAAGCATTACGTCGTGGCGTCACCATGGATTTAAAGCATTGCCAACAAATGGAATTCAATCTTTGTTACCATTTCATGCGCGACCATGATTTTTATGAAGGTGTTCGAGCTTTATTGATTGATAAAGATAAAAATCCACAATGGTTGCCTGCATCATTAGATAAAGCAAGCAAAGCAAAAGTGGATAGTTATTTTGAAAAGCCGATTTTAGCCCATCCTACGGCACTAATCCACCTATAAAAGGAACAATAATTATCTTGCTGTACCCATCATACGTTTCAGAATGGGGGTCAATGCCATTAAAAGCAAGGCAAAGGCCACGCCCCACAACCCAAATATTTTATAAGCATGTGAGTAATGTTGTGATATTTGTACTGGATCAGTTAGTGTTTCGGGGATAGCTGTAAAGTCAGCAATCCATCCAGCAACAGCATTAGCAGCGGCTAATGATAAGAACCACACTCCCATCATCATCCCTGTTAATTTAGATGGAGCAAGCGTTGTAACAATGGATAAACCCATTGGGGATAAAAATAATTCGCCCATCGTTTGCACAAAGAAAATTAACACCATCCAAGCGGCGGCAATTTTGCCTAAATCACTATCAATATTCACTGCAAAAGTTAGGATTAAAAATCCTAATGCCATTTGTAAGATCCCTAGCGCAAATTTCATCGGCGCAGATACACCCATGCCTCGCTTAGCTAATGTTAACCAAAGCCAGCTTAATAGTGGGGAGAAAAGAATAATTACAGTAGGGCCGATGGCTTGGAACATAGCAGTTGGAATGGTCGTACCTAAAACATGACGATTTACTACCCGATCAATAAATAACATGATGGAAGAAAAAGTTTGATAATACAAAGCCCAAAAAATAACTGAAAATACGATCAAAATTAATAATGCCACCATACGACGATGTTGGTAACGATCTAGTTGTATGCTGACAGTTAACACATAAAAAATTGTCGCGATACCGAAAAATAATAATCCCCAACGCACTGCGGTAGCAAACTCAAGTAAAAAACTCATCACCCCAACAGCTACGAATGTACCGATGTAAACCCAAAAATAATTAGGAATGCCGAATTTTTTTGCATTTAATAATGCTGGATTGGGGGGATCGCCACGATGGCCAATGTGTTTTTGACCCAAAGTGAATAATATCATACCCACAATCATGCCCAGAGCGGCAATGCCGAATGCAACATTCCAGCCATATTTTGCTGCAACAGCTGCACCAACCAAACTCGCTAAAAAGGAACCGATATTAATGCCCATATAAAATAAGGTGAAGCCCGAATCACGACGGACATCGTTTTCAGAATAAAAACGCCCAAGCAAGCTGGAAACATTACTTTTAAAGAATCCATTACCACAAATTAATAACGAAAGTGATAAGTAAAACCATATTCCGCGATCAAGAAAGGTAAGCAAACCATAACCACAAACAAATAAAATACCGCCAAAATAAATGGCGCGACGAAAGCCTAATATTTTATCCGCGATATAACCACCAATAACGGGTGTTGCGTAAATCATGGCGCCATAGGCACCAAAGATACTATAGGCGCGCTCATCTGAAAGCAGAAAATGTTTTGTAAGAAAGAGAACGAGTAATGCTTGAACAGTATAAAAACCGTAACGCTCCCATAATTCTGTAAAAAACAGGACGTATAAACCTTTAGGTTGTTTTGCAGCATCAATTGTTGTATTTGCTGCGACGGTTTGTTCTAAATTCATAACTAAGTTCCCAGAAAAATGTTCAACCAGAACTCCAATAAGCGGGGTAGGTTGATTTACTCGTTTCGATCACAAAACTGATAAAGATTTATCAAGTCACAGATGAAATCGAAGACAATAATGTGCGCGGTGAACTAATCTTGTTCACGACGTTTAAGTCGTAATAAAGGTTGCTCAAGTGGTTGCTTTCCTGCAGCCATTGATGGAAGGTCGTCCTGACTCTGGGTAAATCCGCACTTAATGCACTCAATGTGATACTTTGTTTTAATACTAAAGATGACAGTACTATCTATTTGTTTGCACTTTGCACAAGTTGCCCCTGCCACAAAGCGGCGCGGGTATTCAGTTTGTTCTGTCATTGGGATATCACAAAAGTATACACAGTTGCCTATTTTCTCATATAATTGCAGATGTGCAAAATTTATGTGAGCTAAAAATGTTCCAATTCAGTCCTCAGTTACCTCTTCGCATGCGCCGTATGCGCCGAACTCCAGCTCTACGAGCGTTAGTTCAAGAAACAGTAATTAATAAAAATGACCTGATTATGCCTTTATTTATTGCCTCTGGAGAGGGAATATGTAACCCAATTTCAGCGATGCCAGGTTGCTTTCAGATTTCAATTGATAAACTGGAAGACGAAGTCAAGAGTCTGGTGGAGCTTGGGATCGGTGGTGTGATTTTATTTGGGATTCCTGCATTTAAAGATAGCTTGGGGCATGAGTCTTGCCGTGATGATGGGGTGGTACAAACGGCTATTCGAGTTATTAAAGCGCTCGCATCAGAAATGTTAGTTATTGCTGATGTTTGCTTATGTGAATATCTAGAACATGGTCATTGTGGTGTCGTTAACGACGAAACGGGCCAAATGGATGTTGATAACGATGAAACGCTGCAAATTTTAGCCGAGCAAGCTGAAAGTTTTGCCCATGCTGGGGCTGATATTGTGGCACCAAGCGGGATGATGGATGGCATGGTGGCTGCAATCAGACATGGTTTAGATAATGCCGGTTTTGATCATATTCCCATTTTAAGTTATGCCGTGAAATATGCTTCGGCGCTTTATGGCCCTTTCCGTGAAGCCGTTGAATGTCAATTAAAGACGGGTAATCGTCTTACTTATCAAATGGATCCAGCTAATGCTGCAGAAGCTTTACGCGAAGCGGAATTAGATGTGGCGGAAGGCACCGATATGTTAATGGTGAAACCAGCGTCATTTTATCTGGATGTTATTCATCGGGTAAAACAAGCCTTTCCAGATGTACCACTAGGTGCTTATCAAGTTAGTGGTGAGTACGCCATGATCAAAGCTGCTGCCGCTAATGGCTGGGTTGATGAACAACGCGTAGTAATGGAATCACTATTAAGTATTAAGCGTGCCGGTGCAGATTTTATTATTACTTATTTCGCGAAAGCGGTAGCTGGCTGGTTAAAGGCCTAATTTAAGCCATGCAGCTAACGCTGGCGGGTAATATATTTTCTTTATTGCCATCATCGTAAGGCAAGGATGCTGCCCAATCTTTGAAAGACGGTTGGTTTATGCTTAACATTTTAGAAAAGAAGGTATTTTTTTGTTGGGCATATATACTTTCTTGCGATACGGCTTTTGCATTAGGTTCATAATTAATAGGGCTATCAAGATAAAGATTGGCTTGATGTTGTTGTAATACGTCCTTCATTTTACTAACAACATGTTGCTCAAAGAATTTTAACAAACCAGGCCTATTTTTTTCTAACCATGCATATCCACGTTGCGGACCAAGTAAAACCATGACCTCCGGCACACGAACGATAAATTCACGTAAGTATTCATCGGGTTCATAAGAGTCAGTAATAGCATCGAAGCGCGGTAAGATCTTAAAATCATCTTCGGTATAACGTCTCAGATAAGGTTCTCTTGCAACTTCATGCTTAAATATATTAGCGAGTTCTTCTTTGCTATTTACATCATCTGCAGTAAAAGGGTCACTGAGATTATCAAATAAATTTAAACAAACATAGTGCGTTGCTTCATGCATTATAGCTAGAATTATTTCTAATAAATTAACATTAGCTGTTGTTAAATAAATAGATTTATTATGGTTATAAAGACCTTGTATACCGTTACTTGTTGTAATATCGGTAAAAAATAAAGTAGCGATTGAATCACGAAAAGCAAAAACTTTAAAATCAGGTTTAGTTGCATGAAGATGTAAAGAGCTGAAAAAATCATTTTTTTTCAATTTTCCTAGCGCTGAAACTGCTAAGAAATCAATCATAACTTGGAAGAATGAATTGCTATATAATTCATGCAAACTATGCTTTATTTCATCATAGCGTTCACCGTCTTCAACGTAACAAACCTGCATTAAAATATCTACGGCGTGACGACTATTGATATTTTGGGACAGTGTAGGTTTTAAGTTAATCAACTGTTGCTTTTTTTTCTGGCGATATATTTTGATTAGATCAAAAATTTGGTCTTGCTGTGAAACGCTACTAAATAAGTTAACCAAATATTTGGTACTTAATTTTTTGAAACTCATTAGCATCATTTCGCGATCAGTAAAGTTGATATTGTGTGATACTAAGTCTAATTCAAACATCAGCGTCAACATTTCTTTTTGTAATGGAAAAAGCTGATTCTGCTCTAAGCGTGAGAGATTACTATTTAACAGTACAGATAAAACAGAATGTTTTACAACTGGTTGGCCATTAGATGGAAAACTAACAAATGGTTCGCTTAATAAAGCCGGGTTCTTGCTATCTTTTAAGAGATTAATAATCGTATGCAAGACACCGATTTTTTCATCTACGCTAATATTAGCGACAAAAGCATGGCAAAGATTTTCGAGCTGAGTTTTATAATAAGTCACTGGCATGGGCATTTAACAATAGTAGTTATTTTCAATAAGCAGATAATACAGCCCAAAAATTAACCAATCATTAAAGCGATTAATTTTTTAATGCAATTATTAATGGTTAATTAACAGTCGATTTAATATCATGGTATGTATTTAGGGTCTGTTGACAATTCTACTATGCTGGACACAAAGCCTTGCGACAAATTGGCGCTAGCCAATTTGGACGGCTGAAAGCCGCCCCGTAGGGGTGAGGGCCGAAGGCCCGAATCAATTGTCAACAAACCCTAGTGCTTATCATGCTAATTTGTGGCCATGTCAGGGATAGTTTATAATTGGCTCACTTAAAGATCAGGACAAAGGATGTATCGTGACAAGAATCATTGCTATTGCTAATCAAAAAGGTGGCGTCGGAAAAACGACGACCTGTGTAAATTTGGCTGCATCAGTGGCAGCTGCTAAAAAACGAGTATTATTAATTGACTTGGATCCACAGGGTAATGCCACGATGGGTTCAGGGTGTGATAAAGCCAGTGCTGAAACAACAGTGACGGAGGTTTTATTGGCAGAGGCAGCAATTAAAGATACGATGATTTTTTCACAACAAGCAGGTTTTCATGTATTACCAGCAAATGGTGATTTAACACGCGCTGAAGTTGCATTAATTAATTTACCTAAACGGGAATTTAGACTTAAAGAAATCCTCACAGCCGTTGCGGCAGATTTTGATTTTATTTTTATTGACTGCCCGCCATCACTAAATATGCTGACGGTCAATTCATTGGTTGCGGCTGATAGCGTTATTATTCCTATGCAATGCGAGTATTATGCTTTAGAAGGTTTATCGGCTTTATTAAACACCATTGAACAAATTCGCCAATCAGTTAATCCTGAATTACATGTTGAAGGTGTATTGCGTACTATGTTTGATGGTCGTAGTTGCTTATCTGCGGATGTATCCCAACAGCTAAAAACACATTTTGGTGATAAATTATATAAAGCAGTTATTCCACGTAATATTCGGTTAGCTGAAGCGCCAAGCTTCGGTTTGCCAGCATTACAATATGATAAACGTTCGCCAGGAGCGCAAGCGTATTTGGTATTAGCGAGTGAATTATTAGCACGACAAAAACAAAAAGCAAAAACCAATAAAAAAGCGGTAACTGCCTAAAAGGAGAATTATTGTAATGGCAACCAAACGTCGAGGCTTAGGCCGTAATTTAGAAGCATTATTAAGTGTTAATCCAGCCTCCGTGGTCGAGCCAACGAGCGCTACACCCGAACATGATAAAGGTGAGTATATTAATTTAGTGCCGTTGAGTGTTTTGCAACGCGGTAAATATCAACCACGAAAAGATATGAATCCAGCCGCATTGGAAGAATTAGCGAGTTCTATTAAAGCACAAGGTATTTTACAACCAATTGTGGTGCGACCAGTT
>JAGVJQ010000051.1 GCA_020051015.1 Gammaproteobacteria bacterium | reverse complement strand
GAAAAAATCAAAATAAAATATTATTAATATTCAAAAAGATACTGACAAAAAATTTTGTATTTCGTTATATGAAATTTCACATAACGATGTTTTAGAGCAAATTATTCGGATCATTATCCACAAAAAACCGTGGATAATTTAAAGAAGGGAAAGCTAGATATGTAACTGGTTACGATAGATGTCGTTTCAATTTTAGTAACTCATTTAATGTCAATTCATTCATTTTTTGGGCTGCATTAATCATGTCGTGTAATGTCCATAAATAATGATTAATAGTACTTATATGATTGTCCATGAAAGTATCATTTAAGCTAACAGTTGTTAATGCTATTGCTTTAGCTAAATGTTCATTTAAATTTTCTTGCAAATCAATTTGATGGTTTATTAACGGGCAGAGCTGAGTTATGTTTGGATCAGTCATAACATGTTCCATAGTTAGTGTATATCTGTAAATACCATGAGATGTTTTAATACCTCATAGTTACTATTTGGAACACCAACGTATCACACAAGTTCGTGGCTATCTACTAAAATATTAAGTATAAAATAGCTTTATTTATATCAATCTATTTGTATTTTTTTACAAATTTGTTATTCTGATTCTAAGCATAACTGACGAGCTGGTGCAATTCCGGTGAAACCTTCATCAAGGTCTTATGTATAGTTGTTCATATCCTCCAACCTCAAGCAATGGGTCGTTTAGACGAGGATCGCCAAATAATCGGATAACCGATTTTTTCCATCAGAAATAGCTAATAATGACAACTGATCATGTTAGCTTAAATCAATTAATAACAATGTAATTTTGTTATCAAGGGTAACCTTATCTATTCATTACATTTAGTAATGCTTAATTTTTTTGATTTTTAACCAATAAAAGGAGGGATTAGAGTAATCGAGAAACGCCCCCTTACTTTGAGCCTATGGATGTTTCCACATTGTATCCTAAAGTATAGTGGTCTTTAGGAACGCTCAACTAACACTAAACAAAGCCACAGGGCGCGATTGCTAGAAATAAAGTAGAAAAAGACGTGATTTTTAAATATACTATGCTACATTATGACTTATGGCTACCAGCTTGATTAAGCTGCTGCTGCATTAATTTGTTTTATCCAAAATATAAATGGGATAACTAACATGTTTGAAGATGCCCTTAAACGTTTTGACGAACGTACCATGCAAATGCGGAAAGAAATGGAGCACAATCGTTTTTCGTCTCAGTTAAGTAAGAGCTTTAACGACCTGTCCGCAGATATCCGATATGGCATGAATGATATTCGTCTGGATCTAAAAAAACTTGAAAATAGCATTACTGAATTTTTATATATTGGAATAATATTGATATTAGTTGCAAGCTTTTCGCTGTTTTTAAATATAGCACAGTAAGTTATTTTAAATAATTCAGCTTTATTCTGGACGCTAGCTAAGAATATTTGTACCCAATATGTGAGGAAATTAATGTTGGAGATATATTTAAACCAATTAATGATGATTGTGCGTTTTAACGGATATAACTAAATATGCTAAGCAGATTTAATATAGAAAAATATTTCATACGAGCGGTATCTATAGTGATTTTTGGAATTGCAATATTTCTTTTGATTCCGAAAGTGCTTTTTTTGCCACTTATCTTGATCGCTATCTCAATTTGTTTATTCTTTTATGATTCCATTATTGAAATAATAAAAAACATACCATGTATTTCAGCAAGTGACATCGGTAAAATTAATATATCTAATACAAATATCTACTTTGAGAAGCAAGGTGAATATCGTCCAATTAATTCTTGTGACGAAAGCGATAACCGTTTAAATAGAGTTGAGTATGCTGAACATATAGCAAATATGATTATTTCAAAGCCTATTTTACCAATGGTGTATGGTATAAACGGGATATGGGGAGTCGGAAAAACTAGTTTAATGAATATGGTTTTTGATTGCCTTGGCAAAAAATATCCTTGCCAATATATCTCATTATCATTCAATAGTTGGCATTATCGTACTCCACAAAAAATCACTCAACAATTCTTACTTGAAATACAACAGAAAATAATACCACACATTAATAATGCTAGTGATTTTAAAAAAAGAATGCGTAATATTACACGCCATTTTTCTTCTATTTCTTTTTGGGGACTTTCTTTAAATATGGCTAGCATATTTTCCAATGAAGAGAAAAACATTGAAGAAATGGCAAAAATATTAAAAGAAGAGTTCTCATCACAGTTGATTGTCTTCATTGACGATTTAGATCGGATAGAGCGAAATGAACTACAAGCCGTTTTACGCACAATTAGGCTACTTTCTTCACTTCCAAAAATAAAATTCATCTTGGCTTACGATAGAGCGTTATTGTCAAGAAATTTATTTGGAAAGGATATTAGTCGAGCCACAGATTACTTGGCAAAAATTATCCAGCATGAATTTAATCTTTCCATTCCAAATGATAACGTTAAAAGAGAAATTTTACTTGATGAAATTAAAGATACATTCTTAAACATTGCACAACCTTTTGAAAACACATTTACTGAAGAAGAACAATATCATATATTTCGGTTACTACCCACCACAAGAGAAATTAAAAGAGTTATAGCTGCAGCATGCTCTTTGATGGATTATAAGAAAAATAGTTATTTTCCTAAAGATTTATTTATCTTGGTTATATTTCAATACCGGCTTCCTTTATTATATAAATGGCTAAATCACAATGAAGAAGAGATAAAATGTCGTTTAACCTGCTTACATGGTTTACCTCTCATGAATAGAGATGTATCTTGGAGTATTGAGAAAAATAAAGAGAAAGGGGGCGAATGGATAATTAATCAATCATTAGCGCATGTTCCCAAAGAAGACAGAGAGACTACTAAAGTCTTAATGAATAGCTTAATAATAGAATCAAATTATGTATACAGTACAACACTGACTGAGAAAAAATTCAAAAATCCAAGCGTTTATTCCAGCTATTTTGATTATACCTTTAACTCCTTGGAACAAATAAATTTAGAGCGAATTCTTGAACAGGCCAATAAAATTATTAGTATAACAATCAAAGAGAGTGTGGGCACACAAATTCAAGATACAATTAACAAATACAATAACATTTTAATAGAACCAATATTCTGGAAGATTTTTTTAAATTTAATTATTAAGAATGTTGGCCAAGAAATTCTATGTTTAGCTATTGCAAAAGTTTCAGATAAACTTGATGGGGGCCAGTCATATAAAGATGGTTTTTCAATTCGATCATCATTTTCATATAGAGTATATGATATTTTATACAATTACCAACAAATTGACTCTAATAATAATCTTTCAAATAAAGAAGTAATAATTAATATTCTTATAGCATGTATTACTGAAGCAACTTCTTATGGGCTAGCGGCTTATTTAGCAAAAGTAAGTATAACACCAGAATATTTTCAATTGCAGAAAAAAATAAGTTTTGACGATGAAGATATTAAAAAAGTAAGTGCGGCAATTGAGAATAAATTTAATGTTTATAAACAAAATACACCGTTGTTAAATGATGAGGATTTCTATGATTTTGTCGCTGTAATTGCTTGGACAAATTTAGATGAAGACAGTAAGACAAAAATTTATGCTGAAATTAGAGAGAAACCACAAAAGTTAATAAAGATACTGGCTATATATATCGGTGCTGCTCATGAAAACGAATCCGCTCTATTTAATAAACTCCCTGAGTTAGATAAAATTCTTAATTGCGAACAATTATATCAGTGCGTTCTTAATACCGATATTGAAAAAAATCTTACCGAACTTAATGAGATCAATATGTATAAACTATTCAAAAATTACGCTCTTAGCGATAAATGAACCTCGAGTCAACTTTTCTAAATAATCAGCCCAATGCTGCATCATCTTCCTACGTTCTGGAAGATACTCAGCGTAATTATAAGCCGCACGTATACTATTACGTTCAGTATGTGCAAGTTGACGTTCTATAGCATCAAAATGCCAGCCTTGTTCGTTTAACAGCGTCGATGCCATGCTACGAAAACCATGACCTGTCATTTCTTCTTTGGTATAGCCCATTCTTCTAAGTGCGGTATTAACTGTACTTTCTGACATTGGTCGCGAATTACTTAATAAACTGGGAAATACATACTTACCATTACCAGTAAGCGGATACAATTCTTGTAAGATGCTAACCACTTGTTTCGCAAGCGGCACAATATGTATTTTTCTCATTTTCATCTTTTCAGCTGGAATACGCCATTCTGCTGTTTCAAAATTAAATTCCGACCACTCTGCATGACGCAACTCCCCAGGTCGGACAAACAACAATGGTGCTAATTGTAATGCGCATTTCGTAGCAAAATAACCTTGATAATTATTGATGGCATTTAACAACTTGCCTATCTCCAACGGATCAATTATTGATGCATGATGCTTTGGTACAACAGGTGCTAATGCTCCGCGTAAGTCAGCAGAGACGTCTCGCTCTGCTCTACCAGTTGCAATAGCATATCGAAATACTTGTCCACAAATCTGATTAACTCGATGTGCAGTTTCAATTGCGCCTCGACTTTCAATACGTCGTAATACTAATAGTAACTCTGGAGCATTTATCTCATGAATAGGACGAGTACCTAACCATGGAAATACGTTCTTTTCAAAACGACCAATAACCTTACAGCTATACGTAGGTGCCCATTTCGGAGAAAACTTGGTAAACCATTCTACGGCAATTGCTTGAAATGAATTTTCTGTTGCCTGCTTAATTGCCCGTTTGGTGATTTGTTTATTTAGACTAGGATCTACCTCATTGGTTAGCATTTTACGCGCAGCGTCCCGCTTTTCTCGCGCCTCTGCTAACGAAACGTCAGGATATACGCCGATTGCTAATAGCTTCTCTTTGCCGCCGAACCGGTATTTAAATCGCCAGTATTTAGAGCCATTTGGATTAACCAATAAGAATAATCCTCTTTCATCGGCTAACTTATATGCCTTTTCACGTGGTTTTGCTGCTTTAATCTTAGTGTCAGTTAATGCCATCGGGGTATCTCCTGTCAGGGGTGCTGAACAACCCCCACTTATACCCCCATTTGCTGCAAGCTTATGGGGTATTTATTGAACTATTCTAAGACGATAATACCGCACAAAGCCTGTGTTTTCTAGGGGTTTTAGGAATTTCTTGGATTGCTTAATATAGGATGTTGGTGGGCCCACTAGGACTTGAACCTAGGACCAAAGGATTATGAGTCCTCTGCTCTAACCAACTGAGCTATGGGCCCGAAGGGAGGGTAATATTATCACAATGATTATAGTAGATAAACCCCTGTGATTATTTAATTAATGGTTTAGGTGGTTGTTATTAGATGAAATCTATTAACGTATTGAGCATTTTATTTCAGTCCTTGTGTAAGTCTATCATGCACTACCTCGACCTTACCCTGAAAAAACTCTGTGTCTAATGGACAAAGGACAAACTCTTTCGGTAATTGTTGTTTATTAATCCTGACAAAGCCATATTTTTCATAAAAGCGTTGTGCTGCTTGCAAGATATTTACCGTGCCTAAATATATAATATTAAAATTATGTTTGATGGCGGCTTTCATCAAGGTCATCATTAACTTCTGTGCGACGCCTTTACCTCGATAGGTGCTATCGACAAAAAATTTCTTTATTTCAGCATGATTATTATCAAGTTTTTTTAGTCCGATGCATCCTATTACTTTACCTTGATCATCTACCGCATACCAAAAATTATATGAATTATTATAGTAATATTCGTCTTCCGCTTTAATGACACCTGCATTAACATTAGCAGGAATAACTAATGAAAACTCTTGTATTTGTATTTTTTCAATCATCGTAACAATTTGTTTACGAATGGCACGAGACGTAGATAAAGTAAGAATTTTTACCTGTTCGCGTAAAACGCGACTTTTTTCTAGTGCATTTGCATATTTTTGCATAGCTTGGATAATTTCTTCTTGCTCAGTTTGAGTGAGAAACTCAAATGCACCTTTAACCCGAATATTAGAAAATTCATCAATATTTTCAATTACTTTTTTGCCCTCATCAGTAAGGAAAATATACTTTTCACGTTTGTCTAAACTGTCACCAAATTTTACTAGTTCATCTTTCAATAAAGCATTCACAATACGTGAAGTAGCAGAGGTTGATAGTAAAAGTAATTGTCCTAACTTAGAAATGGTTATATCTGGTTCTTTCGCAATTTCTATCAAGGCATGCCAATGTGATGGTGTTTTTCGTGCTTGATTGTTATTTAATTGTAATATTCCTAATTCACGAACCAATTTGCGGGATAATTGCCTTACTTGATTGATTTGATTTTGAGACATAAGCTTGACCAAAAAGTTAACACGTGCAATCATTTTAATATAAATACAACCGTTTTGCAACAAATTATATTAAATTATGATGTTATATAATTTAATGACTAAGTTACTACTCTTGTAAATCTGCAAGAAAAAAATAGCTTATACTATTTCATAAATTTTAATGTGAAAAATGATGACCAAACAAATCTATCCACGCACCTTTTTGGCTATAATCCCGCCAGAAAACATTTGTAAGAAATTGTTGAAGGAAATTCAGCCATTAAAAACCTCGCTGAATTTAGCTGAGGTAAAATGGTATGTGCCAGAAAAATTACATATTACCTTGCAATTTCTCGGTAAAATTACTTTAGAACAGGTTTTTGATTTATCACATCAATTAACTGAGGCTATGCAAAACCAAGCGCCATTTGCCATCGCATTGGGTGATGTAGTGGTCTTTCCAAGTTTGTGGCATGCGAAGGTCATTGCGACTGAAGTAATCGAGTCGCCAGAGTTATTATCACTTGCCGCAACGATTGATGAAGTCACAAAGGCTTGTGATTTGCGTGAACCTGATTTTCCGTTTAATGGTCATTTAACATTAGGTAGATTGCCACATAAGCTCTTGCATTTTGAGTCGAATAAACTTGCTGATGCGTTGCCTCATGTTGAATGGTTAGTGGATACGATTTATTTAATGGAAAGTGTTATGGAACATGGACATAGTATTTATGTGAAATTGGCAGAATTTAAATTGAATGCAGATTGAAAGCCTTTTTCAAGATGTGTGAACCATTGAGAGCCCCTCTCCCCAACCCTCTCCCGCACAGCTTCAACAGAAGTGATACGGGAATTATGAGCGTGTAGCTGCGGGGCGAGGGAGCTTTTCCTGCATATTTTAGGCTCTTCTCGCTTATCTTGACTCGTATGCCTCTACCCTCTCCCGCACTTCGTGGGGAGAGGGAGCGACAGCCATAATGCTTAAAATAATCAACTCATTACCCACCATGAAATAGACTATCTATACTTATAATGTCACAAATAAATAGCTAAGGAGAGTAAAAATGGGTATTAAACGTCGAGCAGAGGCACAATGGATTGGCGATTTAAAAAATGGTGAAGGCACTCTCATGTTAGGTAGTGGTGCCTATGAAGGCGCTTATAGTTTTACTGGACGAACAACTGATAACAGCCCTCAAACTAATCCAGAAGAATTAATTGGTGCAGCTTTAGCAAGTTGTTTTTCCATGGCATTTTCCGCTGTGTTATCTAAAAATGGTTATCCACCGTTAGCTATTCATACTACCGCGCGGGTACATTTTGATTCTGATGAAACAGGCTTTTTTATTTCTGAAATTGATATGGTAACAAAGGGTGAAGTTCCTAATATTACTGCAGAAAAATTTGAGGAATATGCGCAAGAAGCTAAGAGAAAATGTCCAGTTGCCAATGCATTAAAAGCGGTGAAAATTGTTTTTGCCGCAACATTAGAATAAATGGCATAAAAAAAGGCGTACAGTGTACGCCTTTTTTATATAGAAGTAGTTAATTAAAACCCTTCTTCGGTATCAATCAAATCTTGGAAGCCTTGCAGTTCTTGCGAACGACTTGGATGACGTAATTTACGTAAGGCTTTCGCTTCAATTTGACGAATACGTTCACGTGTTACATCAAATTGTTTACCCACTTCTTCCAACGTATGATCGGTATTCATATCGATACCAAAACGCATACGCAATACTTTTGCTTCACGCGCAGTTAGGGAGGATAAAACACGTTGCATTGCTTCACGTAAACCTTCAATCGTTGCAGCTTCCAATGGCGACACAACGGAGCTATCAATGATAAATTCACCTAAACTGGTGTCATCATCATCGCCCACTGGCGTTTCCATCGAAATAGGTTCTTTTGCAATTTTCAGAACCTTACGCACTTTATCTTCTGGCATATCAACACGACGGCTTAATTCTTCAGGGGAAGGTTCAAGACCTGTTTCCTGCAGAATTTGTCGTTGTACACGATTCAATTTGTGAATGGTTTCAATCATATGAACTGGAATTCGAATGGTGCGACCTTGATCGGCAATCGCACGAGTAATTGCTTGTCGAATCCACCACGTTGCATAGGTTGAGAATTTATAACCGCGGCGATAATCAAATTTATCTACCGCTTTCATCAACCCGATATTACCTTCTTGAATTAAATCCAAGAATTGCAAACCGCGATTGGTATATTTCTTCGCAATAGAAATAACCAAACGCAAGTTAGCTTCAATCATTTCTTTTTTGGAACGACGTGCTTTTGCTTCACCCACAGACATACCACGATTAATTTCTTGAATTTCTCCAATCATTAATCCGCTTTCATCTTGAATAACTGCAATTTTCTTTTGTGTACGAATAATTTCACGTTTAACTTTTTCGAGCGCTGCGGAATAAGGTTTGCCGTCAGCAATATGCTTATCAACCCATTCCAAATTCACTTCATTACCACGGAATGATTTAATAAATACTTCGCGCGGCATACGAGCTTGTTTCAAGCACAATTCCATAATATGGCGTTCTTGAACGCGAATATTTTCCAATAACGTACGTAACTCTCTTGAAATACGATCGAAATGGCGTGGTACAAGCTTAAATTTTACAAATTCTTCTGCTAATGCTTGACGTTTTGCAACGGAAGTCTTATGTGCTTTGCCGTGTTTGCTTTCAGCAGCCAAGGCATCTTCATATAAGCCACGTAATTTAGAAAAACGTTCGCGGGCCATTTCCGGATCGGGGCCTGATTCTAATGGACTTCCACTATCATCACCGCCGTCACCACTTTCACCACCCTCTTTTTCAGCCGTTTCGTCTTCGACATCGACATCAGCAATGGGGCCTTCTGATTCTTCATCATCTAACGCCACTTCCAATGGAACTTCAATTTCTGAAATTTCTGGTTCTTGATCGGTGAAGCCAATTAAGAGATCGCCAACACGACCATTTTCCGCGACGATACGATCGTATTCTTGTAATATATCGGAAACGATTCGTGGATGAAGTGCTAATGCTGCCAAGCTCATTTTGAGCCCTTCTTCAATACGGCGAGCAATTGCAATTTCACCTTGACGTGTTAATAATTCAACGGATCCCATTTCACGCATGTACATGCGTACTGGATCGGATGTGCGATGTACTTCAACATGGAAGCTTGAAAATTCTTGTGCGGCTTGTTCAGCAACTTCTTCTGCTTCATCAGCGCTAACGGCTTCAGCCCATTGTAAAGTATCAGGATCGGGAGCCTGTTCAACGACTTCAATACCAACTGCACGTAAAATACCGATAAATTCATCAAAACGTTCACTGTCATCGATGATTTCTGGCGGCAATTGATCACTGATTTCAGCATGTGTAAGGTAACCTTGTTCCTTACCTTTGCTAATAATCAACTTCAGTTGTTCTTCTACAGACATAATAAAGTTACCGTTTTAAATTAATAATAGTAATTAACTACAAAGACTAGAATATCCACGCAACTCGCTAAAATAAAATCCTTCCCATATGTTGAATTGTAGACGTGAATATCAGAATATGTAGCTAATTAAACACAAGTTTTACGAAATATAGACCTTCCGGTCCAAAAAGAGGGGAATTATAGACCCTTTTCCCCAAAAAAGCCAGTTTATTCCTTCATTCCTCTGATGAGCTGCTGTAATTGCTGCTTTTCTGAAGGGGTTAGTCCTTCGCCGCCTGCTTTTTGCATTAACTGCTCAATTTTGTAATCAATAGCTAATTTCATCAATTGCTGTAAAACACCTTCAAATTCGGCATTCACCCCACCATCGGGAATAGATATCGGCATTGCGGCTAACTTACTGACTTGATTATATTCAGGATGTTCGCGCCACCATTCTAATAAGGCGGCTGTCGTGTGCGTTGGTTGTTCTCGAATTAAGTTAATTACTTGATGTAAAATACCGGAACCCGGCATTGCCTCTGGCAAGGTTTGCCAATGATGTGGGACAAGTTGAATTAAATCGGGGTGTTGTAACAATAATGCAATGGCCAAGCGCATTGGTGTTGGTCGACCATCACTGCCGCGTATTGATTTGATTGTTCCATTTGCTTGTTTATTGCCTTCGCTGGGTGATAATGGTGTTTTCGCTAATTGTGCTAAGTTTTCTTGGCCAATACGGGCGCGTTTACCCAACTCGGTAATCATCAAATCACGAAATGCACCCACAGGGATCGTATCAATTAAATCACTAGCTAATTTGGTAAATTTAGCTCGACCATCCATGGATGACATATCAATATCTTGTTGCAATAAACTAAAGCAATATTCACCCACACCGGTTGCTGTATCAATGCGTACTTGAAAAGCCTCTAAGCCTTCTTCACGAATTAAACTATCTGGATCATGCGACTCAGGTAAAAACATAAATTTAACCTGGCGTCCTTCTTCCATCAATGGAAGTACCGTTTCAAGTGCGCGTTTTGCTGCATTTTTACCCGCATTATCGCCATCAAAACAAAAAATCACCGCCGAGGTATGACGGAATAGTCGTTCTAAATGTTGGCGAGTTGCTGCCGTCCCCATCGCTGCTACCGCATAGGGAATACCGTACTGCGCCAACGCAATAACATCCATATAACCCTCAACCACCAGCACGCGCTTTAAGTCACGCGTTGATTGCATGGCTTCATAGAGTCCATATAACACACTACCTTTATGGAATAGGGGCGTTTCTGGCGAGTTTAAATATTTGGGTTGATCAGCATTGGCTTGGCTATTGGTAATCCGTCCGCCAAAACCTAATACGCGTCCACGTTGATCACGGATGGGATACATGATTCGTTCACGAAAACGATCATGATATCGTTCTAATTTATTTTTTATCAATAATCCAATTTTTTCTAGCGTTGGATGCAATTCAACTGCAAATTGATCCGCTAAATTACCCCAACCTGCTGGAGCATACCCTAAGCCAAATCGTTGGATAATTTGCGCACTTAAACCACGTTTTTTTAAATAATTTTGTGCTTCGGTTGCTGTAGCTAATTGAGTTTGATAGTAATTGGCTGCTTGTACTAAATATTGGTATAAGTCGGGAGAAACTGTTTTAGCTTTACTATATGAACTGGTATTTTCATGCGGTACCGTTAACCCTAACTGCGCCGCTAATGCTTCAATGGCCTCGACATATTCCATGCGGTCATATTCCATCACAAATGAAATAGCACTACCATGGCTGCCACAACCAAAACAATGATAAAACTGTTTACTTGGGCTCACCGTAAAGGAGGGAGATTTTTCATTATGAAATGGACAACAAGCAACATAATTACTACCTGTTTTTTTTAAAGGGACGCGGCTATCCACGACATCGACGATATCGATTTTATTTAAAAGATCGGCGATAAATTCTTTAGGGATACGACCGGCCATGAGGAATCTTCTTACAACGGTGATAGTATTTCCAACATCAAGACACAAATATTAGGGAATGGTTAGATGGGCGTATGCAATATGCCCCTACAAGTTGGCTTTAAAATTAGCTTAATAGATTTTTAATTTTTTGGCTAACTTGCGCCATATCAGCACGGCCTTGAACTAATGGCTTAATAGCCGCCATTACTTTTGCCATATCTTTAATCGATGTTGCAGCTTGTTCTTTAATAGCATGCCCAAGAATGCTATCTAGTTCAGCAGGATCCAGCGGCTGTGGCAAGAAAGACTCAATAATCTTTAACTCTGCCGTTTCTTTATCAGATAAATCAACACGACCCGCTGCTTTAAATTGCTCAATGGCTTCGCGGCGTTGTTTAGCCATTTTAGTCAAAATTTCAATGACTTGTGAATCAGAGACTTCGATACGTTCATCGACTTCGCGCTGTTTAATTGCTGCAGAGATAAAACGCAATGTGCCAAGTAATTGTTGGTCTTTTGCGCGCATGGCATTTTTAATATCATCTTGCAATTTTGCTTTAAGTGATGTCATAGCTAGATTCAACCTTTATAAAACTAATGGCCGTTTGATTAATGCTTCATACCCATTATACCTCAAGATGCGAGTTTATCATCCCAAGCGAGCTTCACATGTTGAGGTATAATGGGTATAGCCAGTTTATCGTCTAGTTTTAACTACTTTAGGCTTAGCTGCACCACGTACACCACGAGCTGGTTGTGGAGCTTCTTTCGCTAATTTTTTAAGATAGCGTTTCACTGCAGCAGCTTTCTTCTGCGCACGTTCTGTGGTTGGCTTGGTATGACGAGCACGGCGTTTTAATTCTGTTAATACACCGGCTTTTTCACAAGCACGT
>JAGVJQ010000111.1 GCA_020051015.1 Gammaproteobacteria bacterium | reverse complement strand
TTCATCTTCGCCGCACGAATGATGACCATAAACTTCTGAAAACAAAGCAAGATTAATAGTTAGGCGATAAGAAAAATCGGGGACACAGCCAAGGTCAATGTATGATTTAATTAAGCTTGGATCTGTTTGTGAGCGTTCTGCCAATTCATTTAATTGGCAAAAATATGTTGATAAATAAGTAAATATTTTTTCGTGTAACATCGTGCCTATACTCCAATAAGTAATGGTTTTCACAAGCCAAAGAATTATTTCATAACAAATAAGATAATGTTACACTGGACATCGAAATGTCATTGTCATTTAGGGGTAAAATATGTTTACTATCAAATCAATCGATCATATTGTCTTGCGAACAAATAAAATCAAAGAAATGATTACGTTTTACTGTGATATTCTGGGATGCAAAATAGAAAAAGAGCAACCGGATTTTGGTTTAACTCAGCTAAGAGTTGGCGAAAACATCATTGATTTATTACAGACTGATAAAATAGATGAGCCAAAAGCCCGCAATCTTGAACATTTTTGTCTACGAATTACACCATTTGATTATGAAAAATTGAAACAATATTTTCAAGAAAAAGGTATTGAAGTCGCTCGTTATGGAAATCGCTATGGCGCGCAAGGCTATGGTTTTTCTTTTTATTTACGCGATCCTGAAAATAATGAAATCGAATTAGTTGGCGAAAAAGTATTGTAGCCCGGGTTAACACGTTAACTAGCACTATTTAATATTTATGAAAAATAATAATTGGTACTTCTCTCAATATCATAACGTGTGTAACCCGGGGATCTTACTGTCCGGGATCCATTGTCTTCATAATACTTATAACGACTCAATACCGTCATTGGGTAATTCTTCATATTGCGGCAAATTATCTGTTATTTCATACCATGGTGATTTAGAGCCAACAAAAATATGCGCTATGGGTCGGCTACCAGGATCTTGTTCAAGCCCACCAATGGGTAGTCCAATATAATCCGGTCTATCGTCATACATGCTGATTAAGTTGGATCCACATATTTTGCAAAAGGTTTTTACGGTGTTTTTAGATGAGTGATACTTTGATAGATGTTCCTCACCTTTAAGCCATTTAAAATTTTTACTTTCAACAGTACAGCGTGTTCTAAATGCGGCCCCATGCCAACGTCGGCACATTGAGCAATGACAATTTACTATTGGCCCAAGCTTGCCAGTGATTTCGTAAGCGATGGCTTCACATAAACATTTACCAGTTAATTTTTGCATAAAACTATCTCTTTTAGACTTTATATTTGATTATATGATTCTGCCCATAAAACAATATTACTTCAAGATTAAAAATGATAAAATCCAATTAATAAAAGAAGGATATATTTTATGCAACATCCAATTATTGGCATTATTGCAGCAACGACGCCTGGAGCTGCTATTTGTGTGCAACATTTAGTTCAAATTGCAGCTCAAAAAGGGTTAGGGAATAATCATCCAGAATATTTCATTCATGATCGTCCTACACAAGATTATTTGGATTTAAATATACAAGAGGATTGGGAAGGAACTGCAACCTTAATTCTGGATTCAGTTTATAAATTAGAAAAATTAGGGGCAAATTTATTTATCATGCCATCTAATACACCACATTATGCATGGCCAATGATTGAAGCCGGTGTCAATAAACTTAATGAAAACCTAAAACAACCTGTCATTTTTATAAATTTAATAACAACCACGGTTGAGTATTGCTTAAAAAATAAGTATGAAAAAGTATTATTATTAGGTACTTCATATACGATGCGAGGTGATCTATATAAGAAACCATTAGCTTCAAATAATATATCTTGTATCATTCCCAATGAAAGTGATATTGATTTTATCGAAGATTACATCAAAGACCATCTAATTAAAAATGAAGTGAATGAACAGAAAACAGAGAAAGTTATTGCGATAATTAATGATATACAAAAAACTGAAAACTGTGATGCTATTATTTTAGGCTGTACCGAATTACCCATGATTTTGACAAATGAAGTTGTACTTAATCACTGGAATAAAAAATTACATTTAGTTGATACAACTTATATACTTGCTGAGAAAGCGATGGATGTTGTCATTGATTTCAAAAACTAAGTAATGAGTCGGAAGAAAATTCAATACGAATATGCGACAGCAAAAAACATCATTAAAATCACTCATTAGCAATAACTTTTTATTTATATAAATTAATAGGTTAACTTTAATCACTCTTTGAGTAGTGACTAAAAATGAATGCAAAGCCAAAACAAAAATTACAGTAACGGCATTTCTGAAATAAAATCTTGACAAGTAATTGTAGGGCTGCTATCATTAAAATGTAGTAATGACATTGCTGTAAAATTAAGTTAAATCCATGGTGAAAAAATTAAAACAATTCGCAACAATACAAATGGGGTATTCCTTCCGCTCTCGTCTTGAGGCCGTGGAAAATGGTAATGTTGCCGTAATCCAAATGAAAGATCTAGCATCAGACAATACAGTAAACTGTACTGAGTTAGCCAATATTGATATGGATTTTGTAAAAGAACATCATTTGGTTCAAAAAGGTGATCTTATTTTTAGATCAAGAGGTGAAATTACGACCGCCGCAATTCTGAATGAAAATCTAGAAAGAGCTATTGTTGCAGCGCCGCTTTTTCGGATACGCATAACAAATCATACGCTTATTATGTCGGAATACTTACTCTGGTTTATTAATCAGTCGATAGCTCAAGCATTTTTGACTAGCCGAGCAAAAGGAACAGCGCAGAAAATGATAAGCAAAGAAACGCTTGATGATATGGAGGTGTTTATTCCTGATATGGAAAAACAAAAAGTTATTATAGAACTAGCCGCTCTCTCGGCAAAAGAATCAAATCTACTCACCACATTAGCAGAAAAGCATAATCAATATACTTCAAATGTATTAATACAATTGGCAAAAGGAGAATAACAGTGAGCCATCAAATAGAACAACGGGATATCAATAATGCTGCATGGGCCGCATGTGATACTTTTAGAGGTGTGGTTGATCCAGCACAATATAAAGATTATATCCTGGTAATGTTGTTTTTAAAGTATATTTCTGACGTATGGCAAGATCATTATGAAGAATATCGCAAGCAATATGGCGATGATGATGAGCGCATTCGTCGCAAATTGGAGCGTGAGCGCTTTGTTTTGCCCATTATTCCTTTATCAGATAAAGAAAAATTTCCAGCCACATTTTACAGTTTATATGAAAGACGTTCTGAGCCTAATATTGGCGAACTCATTAATATAGTGCTTGATCATATTGAAGAATCTAATAAAGCCAAGCTTGACGGTGTGTTTCGTAATATTGATTTTAATAGTGAAGCTAATCTAGGTAAAACTAAAGATCGCAATCGTCGCTTAAAACAATTACTAGAAGATTTTCATAAACCACAACTTGATATGCGACCAAGTCGGGTTTCTGAAGATGTCATTGGTAATACATACATTTATTTAATAGAACGCTTTGCTTCTGATTCAGGTAAAAAAGCCGGTGAATTCTTTACACCACTCAAAGTGACTGAATTGGTTGCTAAATTAGCAATGCCTA
>JAGVJQ010000063.1 GCA_020051015.1 Gammaproteobacteria bacterium | reverse complement strand
GTATCCTCTATTTACATTTGGCTTATATTGTCAATAACCAAGGCTTATCTGCTACATTCAGTCATTATTCTTGGTCCTTTTATCCCATTCTTATCGCATTTTTCCATAACATAACTCATCTTAGTTATATTAATTCAGCATATATCCTAGAAGCCATCTTTATGGGTTTTTCGGCATTATTCTTTATTAAAATAATTAACAAATTAGGCGCAGTAAAACTTACTCAATGGCTAGCATTATTAACTTTTCTATCATTTGAAACTATTATCAATTACCGTGGGAATATTTTTCGCGATCAGGGTTATTGGGCATTTTATCTAATATCTTTTTTCTATTTACTTGAGTTTGTCGAAACCCCCAAAATCATTGTTGGATTATTATGGTTTTTTTCAACTATAATCGCCATTCTATTTCGCGTAGAAGGTATTTCATTATTAATGTTTGCACCTTTTGCCGTGTTGGTTCTTAAGAACTTCACCATTAAAGAAAAAATAATAGCGTTTATAAAACTTTATTTACCTTTATTTATTGTGATCCCATGTATGGGACTTATATTTTTATTTTATGGCAATGAGACAAAACAGATATTTATTACGTTATGGCATCAAATATTCATGTTGTTTTATTTACATGGAAGTCCTGCTTTACTAACGAAATTTCAGCATGTCTCACAGCAATTTAATGATCTTGTTTTACCCAAGGCAGCCAAACACGGTTCCGCTCAAATCATCTTACTTATTGGATTAACTGGATATTTTATCTATAAACTAATATGGAATGTAGGCGTATTAAATGTTATTTTAATACTAGCAAGCTACGTAAAAAAACTTATTCCTTTCAAACATAATCAAAAAATAATTTTTTATTGGTTACTCATTATCACTATATTAATTCCTTATAATTTCCTTTTAGAAAATCAATTTATCAGTACACGCTATATGGTTAGTGGTTGTATTACCTTGCTTTTCTTTGTCCCTTTTGCATTACAATACTGTATTGAACATTCTTCAGAAGCCATTACCACTCTCTTCTCGCGTCGTGTTGACACAAACAAAGGTAAGGTATTTTCAATTTTAAATTTGAAAGCTTTATTTATATTATATTTACTTATATCAGCCGCTGACTTAATTTATTTAGGTATAACAGTTTATTACAAGAATACTTCCTCACATATTGTAAAAGCCAATATGTGGCTCTATACGAATCGAGCACATTTATCAAACGTATGTAGTACTGATTCATGGCCTATATTTGCTGTCGATGGTCCGAAGATTTCTTATTCTAAAGTTGACTCATCACTAGTCTCGATAATGGATAAATCCAGTAACTGTGAATATATTGTTTATGTGGGCTCCCCAGCACATTATAAATCTCTGCCATTATTAATGACATCACCAACGTGGAAGCCATATAAAACATTTGATGCGCACAATATGATCCGCAGTGTGTATATATATAAGAGACATTCGTAGTTTTATAATTTTTTATTTATACCCATTACACTTCAAGATGCGAACGCCCTTTATAGACTGACGTCATTGCGAGGAGCTTGCGACGAAGCAATGACGGCTTTCTATATCAATGAATTACGTAACCATTTACAATGGCATAAAGGTTCGCACCTTAAGGTGCGATGGGTATATACATATTCGCATTTATATTTATGCAAAACTAAATTTTATTGGTTAGCATTGCCACCTAAATATTCAGGCACTAGCTTTAATAATAACTCTTGTAATTGGATTGTATCCGCTTCATTAACAGAAGCTTTTATTTTCTCAACGATGTTTGCAAGCTCATCACTATTAATTGTTTGCGAAATAGCGCGATGCACTTTTTTATGCTGCGTATCTATGAATTTTTCATTTTCATAAAATAACTCTTCGTGCAGCTTTTCACCAGGTCGCAATCCAGTGTAAATAATCTTAATGTCTTGATCTGGAATCTTGCCTGCTAAACGAATAACTTGCTCAGCCAAATAACGAATTTTTATTGGCTCGCCCATATCTAAGACAAATATTTCACCACCAGTTCCCATCACTGTTGTTTGCAAAATTAACTGAACAGCCTCAGGAATAGTCATGAAATATCTTGTAATATCAGGGTGCGTTACTGTCAGAGGACCACCTTGTTCTAACTGTTTTTTAAATAGGGGAATCACACTACCGCGCGACCCTAAAACATTACCAAAACGAGTAGTAATAAATTGTGTCGTTCCATGTCGATTTAAATCTTGACAAAAAACTTCAGCTGCTCGTTTAGTTGCACCCATGATACTCGTTGGGTTAACCGCTTTATCCGTAGAAATTAATACAAATTTTTCTACATTTGACTGTATTGCCTCTTCCGCAACCGTTGCTGTACCCAACAAATTATTAACAATGGCAGCTCTAACTTGCTGCTCAAGAATAGGTACATGTTTATATGCTGCTGCATGAAAAACAATATGAGGCCTGTATTGTTGCATAATCGATTTGATTGCTGCTCTATCAGTGACGCTAACTAATAATGCAGTAAAACTCAAGTTAGGAAAATTTTTCTTGAGCTCCATTTCTAGCTCATAAAGATTAAACTCTCCATTATCGATAACAATTAAAAAAGATGGAGCTAACATAGCAATTTGGCGACAAAGCTCAGAACCAATTGAACCGGCTCCTCCGGTAACCATAACTTTTTTGCCGCAAACAATGGCTTCAATTGCATCCCATGCTAATGCAACAGGCTCTCTGCCAAGTAAGTCTTCAAGAAATATTTCTCGTAAGCTATTAATATTTACCCGACCCGATGTTATATCTTTAATACCTGGTAATGTTTGGATAGGAACATTTGTCGATTCACAAACATCGACAATTTTTCGCATAGTAACTGAATTAGCCGAAGGAATTGCGATAACAATTAAATCGACATTATAAATATTCACAAGCTGAGGAATATCAGAAATCCGCCCTTTGACGCTTATACCATGAATATCACATCTCAATTTGGATGTATCATCATCAACAAATGCAACAACTTGGTAATCGTGTTGAGTGCGTTGTGCATCACGAACAAAGCCTTCACCTGCTTGACCTGCGCCAACAACTAAAACGCGTTTTGCATTTGATAAAAAATAACCTCGATTTTTAATCCATCGATAAAAAATACGTGGTCCGCTGAATAACAAAATCAAGATCATGCCATATAAGAGGAATATTGATCGCGGAATGCCTTGTAGTCTATTCATGAAAAATAATACAAGAGCTGAAATTAAAATACCGACAAATACAACTTTGATGATTCTTACTAAATCAGGGATCGATGCAAAACGCCATACTCCGCGATATAAACCAAAGGCATAACATGCCATGGTCTGAATCACGAGTACAACGGGCAAAGCATGTAGCGCATAATTTAATTGAAAACTATAATCACCAACTAAATTGGCTCTCATAAAATAAGCCAACAACCAAGCCGCCACAATCATGATTACATCATGTGTAAATACTAGGCCTCTAATCGTTTTTTTACCCAGGTTATTAATTTTTTGTAACACGATTCCCTCTTACTTAGCGACTTGAAGCCTGCTTTAATATACCTCTGATAATTTCAATATTATGTTGTATATTTTGTTCGGTTAATGTTGGATGAACTAAAAGCATAAGCGACGTTTCGCCAAGCTGTTTAGCATTTTCCAGCCTAAAATCCCTTGTATAACCATAATTACTATTTAAAAATGCTTCTTCACGATAAATTTCAGGACATCCGCCAGAGAAACAAGGTACACCATTTGCACTTATCTCTTCCATGATTCGATCGCGCGTCCAACCATCTTTTAAGAGTTCTGGTTTAATAAAAAAGTAATATTTATAATTAGCATGCCCAATATATTTTTCTGGTGTAGCTAGTCTGACACAAGAAATATCTGATAACCCTTTTTGCAACAATTCTGCATTTCTTTTTCGTTGATTTAACCAGCCATCGAGCTTTTGTAATTGTAACCGTCCAATCGCTGCTTGTACTTCTGTCATGCGGGCATTGGTACCGAAGGATTCATGCAACCATCTAAATCCAGGGGCATGTGTTTTGCTATGAACTTTTTGATAT
>JAGVJQ010000028.1 GCA_020051015.1 Gammaproteobacteria bacterium | reverse complement strand
CAAGTAATGGTTATCCAGTACATCAATTAATTTTAGGTGAAGGTAAATATATCATTGAAAATATTAATAATGCTCGCCAATTACCCGCAACTGGTGCACATATTATAGCATTACCCATCAAGATTTCTGATGGAACAGAAGCACCCATAAGATTAGTTGGAGCATTCCTTCGTTGAGAATTACTTACAGTTAGCTGTATATGGCAATACCCATTGCATGACAATAGCGCCTAGTTGGTTGAAATCCCAATTCTCGTGGCCAACATCGTTAAACGCAATAAATTGTTTTGGTGAATTTGCCGCTATAAAAAGCGTTTCGCCATACTGTACTGGAATTAACTGATCTTTTTTACCATGTAAAATTAACACCGGTGTATGTACGTTTTTAATCTTAGCCAAAGAATTATATTGCCCTTTCATTATCCATCGCATCGGAAAAAATGGATAGTGTAATTGTGCTACAGCAGGAATCGATGTATAGGGTGATTGCAAAACCAATGCAGCTGCTTGATGTGACAATGCCGTTTCCACAACAACACCTGTACCAAGTGATGTACCATATAAAATAATACAATGATTATTTACCTGGTGTTGAATTAAATAATTCCACGCAGCATTTGCATCAAGATATAAACCTTTTTCAGTAATCTTGCCTGGATTACCTGAAAATCCTCGGTATCCTAATAAAAATATTCCCCACCCAGCATCAAGATAAGGTTGGGCTAACTGCAGACGATAATATAAACTATCGGCATTACCTTGCATTTCTAATAAGGTCGGCTTACCTTTTTTAGCTGGGGCATACCATGCAACTAAATCCAAATTATCTTGTGTTTTTATTTGCACTTTTTGATAAGACGGAGCAATTATTGCTGGATCAGGTAATGGCCGCTTAGAGGGATAATAAAGAAAATCATCCTGCAAGAAAAACACCCCTAGCAGAACTAGAAGATAAACTTGAATTATACTGAAGAGAATTTTTTTAAATCTCATTAATGTCGTCATTTATTTTATTAATAAGGTAAATCAAATAACATCACTTCAGCATTTTTTGCGTTTTCCATAATAACTTTTTTTTCATCAACAAACATAAGCCCATCGCCATTTGCTAATGGGAATCCATTTACCTCAAGAGTCCCGCCAGCCATATGTAAATAAATTTGGCGATTACTTTTTATCTCATATTCGTGTTTCATTTCATTATTAAAGTTTCCTGCAAAAATTAATGCATCTTGATGAATAGTAAGCGCACCATTTTTACCTTCTTGACTGGCAATTAAACGTAATTGATTAATTTTTTCTGTAGACTTAATATGAACTTGCTCATAAGCTGGCATTAAATCCTGAAATTCAGGAAAGATCCAAATTTGTAATAAATGAGTACTAACTTTATCAGATGGATTAAATTCAGAATGCATGATGCCAGTCCCTGCACTCATACGCTGTACATCACCTTGATGGAGAACAGCACCATTACCCATAGAATCTTCATGTGCCAATTCACCTTCTAACATGTAAGTAATGATTTCCATGTCACGATGTGGATGCATTCCGAATCCAGCTGCTGGCTTAATATAGTCATCATTGATCACACGTAAACAGCCAAAACGCATAAATTTTGGATCATGATATTCAGCAAATGAAAAACTATGATAAGAATCAAGCCAATCGGTATGGGTATGACCACGTTCGTTCGCTTTGCGTAGTGTTAACATGATGTTTAATCCACTCTTTATTACTATAAAAAGTATAGCAGGCATCCTTGCCATATATGAACGAATTTATTGTTGCATTCGTTTCAATATTGGTAATAAAGCTAATAAAATCAAGCTTATTGCCAATCCAAGCACCGTATCAAATGAAAAGGCATGAGCATAAATCCCTGCGACATTCTGCATAGATTGATGGGTAACCATAGCTACCTATTATCTCCCATAAGGAAATGAGTTGGGCAGTGTGTATTTGCCAAGCAGATAATGTTAGCAAGCTGAATTTTGCCGTTATTTTTTGTATTAACAAAATGCTGGCAATTGCTCGCTCGCCAAAGTTTGTTTCAATGCTTCATCATTATTCAATATATTTAACACTTGAGTAATCATCTGCTTATGGAAATTTTTTAATGGTGCACGACTAGCTGAATAAGCAAAATAAGTATTTAAACAAGGAACGTACACTATAGCAGAGGTATAACCTGACGTTAATCCAGGTACAAAATACACCATACCTTGTGATGTATGAAGCCGAAAAACGCCATAGCCATATTCAATGCTCATATTATTTTTCATAGTTTGATCTTTTGATATAGGATATAACATCGTTGTCATTAATAACTTACCAGCTTTAGTTTTGGTAATAAAATAGTGAAACCAATTAACCATGTCGGTTGGTGTTGAAACAATTGCTCCAGCAGCTTGCAACCATGAACCATTTAAATCAGTTTCATCAAATTGATTATTGTAATATCCATGGGCCATATTTCCTAACATGGACGCCGAATAGTTATTTGTTAAATAATACGTATTCTTTAAATTTGCATCTTGGAACAAAGCTAGCATTGATTGTAACAATGGCTGCTTTAATTTTTTTTCCAAAATCATGCCCAATAAAACATAATTAGTATTTGAATATTCCCAACTTGTTCCAGGCAAAAAAACATTCGGATAACTATATGCAATATCAACCAACTCTGGTGATGTCCAAATCTTGGTTGGTTTTTCGGATAAATTTCCCCACCAATTTTTGGATTGATCATAATCATAAATACCACTCGTTTGATTGAGTAATTGTGTGATAGTTATATTTTTCCATTTTGGATATTGAGGTAAGTACTCCCCTAATGTACCTGAAGGACTTAACTTCCTAGCCTGTATTGCGGCTATTGTTAATTGAGCAGTAAATGTTTTAGTAATACTACCCATTTGAAACAAAGTCTCAGCAGTAATTGGATTTTGCGATTTTAATTGCTTATTGCCATAAGTATAGGCTAATGGCGCAGTTTGATTTGGTGTTAATATTGCTAACGACAAAGCCGTTATATCAAATTGTTTACTAGTTTGCTCCACAACTTTTTGTATTTGAGTTTGTGTATTTGTTGTATCAGCATAAACATTAATTGTCACTGTTGAGCTAAATAAACAAATAAGAGAGATAAAAAATATTTTCATGGTCAGATATAATATCTTGTATATATGATGATTTATTCTGCCCTAAATTAACCAGATAATCCAGCCTGTTTATTACCAAATAGGATAAAACTCTTTACGTAAATATTTTTATTTGATAAAATAGTAACCATCTTTATTTAGGAGTTTACTCGCCGATGCGCATCTAATAATCCATATTCGCCGCTTATCGATGTTATCGATTAAGCATAGGTTTGATTCTTAATCAGAATCTTAATCTTGTGATGGAATTATTTGTATGCAGATATCTACTCCTATTATCATTCGTCAGCTTTCTTTTGTACTACCAACTGGCAAATTACTTTTTGATAAACTTGATTTAACATTAAATCAACATTGTATTGGCTTGTTAGGACGCAATGGTGTTGGTAAATCAACATTAATGAAAATTATTGCCGGTGAATTATCCAATCAATCTGGTTTGTTGCAATACACAGGGAATATTGCCTATGTGCCACAAAATCCCATTATTCCTGCCAACCATACTATTGCGACAATACTTGACGTATCCGATAAAATTAATGCTTTACAACGTATCCAAGCCGGCAGTTTGAATGAACACGATTATCTTTTGCTTGATGATGATTGGGAGGTTGAAAATCGTTGTCAACAACAACTAGCTGCATTTGGCTTAGCACATCTAACATTAGATCGACAAATAAATACGCTAAGTGGTGGCGAATTAACCCGCTTATTGTTAATTCAAGCGTTTTTAAGTAATGCAGATTTTTTATTATTAGATGAGCCAACTAATCATTTAGATCATTCAGCTAGAAAGCACTTACAACAATTAATAAATAAAGATAAACGCGGTATTTTAATTATCAGTCATGATCGCGATTTATTAAATTGTATGGATGAAATTATTGAGTTAACCACATTAGGCGCCCAATCTTATGGTGGTAATTATGATGATTATTTTGAACAGAAAAATATTGAAACAGCGGCTAATTTTCAGCAGTTGCAAGATGCCAAAAAAGCTATGCAAAAAACTCGTATTTCCTTACAACAATCCATTGAAAAACATGCTCAACGTGCTGCTTATGGGAAAAAGTTACGAAAAGAAGGAAGTGTTGACAAGCTTACTGCTAATGCTGCCAAAGGACGTAGTGAGCGATCACAACATAAGATGTCAATCAAAGAAGAGCGAATGATGGAATCAACACAAAAGAATCTAGCTGAAGCCCAATCAAAAATTGAAATTATTGATAGAATTAATGTTGAGTTACCTGAAACGTATGTGCCAAATGGAAAATTATTATTGGAAATTGAAGACTTAGTTTTTAAATACCCTAATAATGATAATCCTATTATTAATAATTTTTGTTTTAAAAT
>JAGVJQ010000084.1 GCA_020051015.1 Gammaproteobacteria bacterium | reverse complement strand
ATCTGGCTTTGAAATTTTTAATGCGAGAGCCCTACATGATTGATTCTTTAGACTGTTTCTTTATTATAAATAGCGTATAATCATCCCATAGAAAATGGAGATGGAAAATGTCGGTAAAGAAACAGTTATTTGCGTGGATAGGATTAGCTATTTTGGCTTTAAGCGTGACAGGTTGTCATGGCAATAAAGCTACATCACAAGCGAACGTGATCAAGGTTGGTACCATTGCAGGTCCTGAAACACAATTAATGGAAGTTGCAAAAGAAGTCGCTAAAAATGAATATGGATTAGACGTAGAAATTGTGACTTTTACTGATTATAACCAACCCAATGAAGCCTTAAGTGATGGTAGTATTGATGCTAATATGTTCCAACATTTACCTTACTTACAACAAGCGATTGCAGCCCATGGCTACAAGATTATGCCAATTGGTAAAACCTTCATTTATCCAATGGGAATCTACTCCAAACGTTACCAAAATTTAGCACAACTACCACAAGGCGCTATTGTGGCCATTCCGAATGACCCAAGCAATGAATCGCGCGCATTGTTATTATTACAACAGGCTAAATTAATTACCTTAAAAGATGGTGGCAATGCAACTAGTACCCCTATGGATATCATCGGTAATCGATATAAAGTACAAATTAAGTCATTAGATGCCGCTCAATTACCACGAGTTTTACCCGATGTTGCGATTGCTGTAATTAATACTAACTATGCTGTTCCTGCTGGATTATATCCAAACCGAGATGCTTTGTTTGCTGAAGGTAAAGATTCGCCTTATGCTAATTTAGTCGTTGTTCGCACAAGCGATCAATATAATGAAAATGCACTTCATTTAGTTGCTGCATTACATTCACCTCAAGTATTGGAAGCAGCACAAAAATTATTTAATGGGCAAGCAGTTCCTGCTTGGTAAAATGCAGATGACAGAACGAAAACCAATCATTGAATTTAAACATGTGAGTAAGCGTTATCATTCCAGTCATGGAATGGTAACGGCATTAAATGATATTAATTTTGTTATTTATCCTGGCGAAATATTTGGTGTCATTGGTCGAAGCGGTGCTGGGAAGAGTTCGTTGTTGCGTTGTATTAATTTGCTTGAGCATCCAACCTCTGGGCAGGTGATAGTCAACAATCATGATCAAATGACATTATCAGCCGTAGAGTTGCATAATGCGCGCCGCAATATCGGTATGATTTTCCAGCAATTCAATTTATTATCCAGAAAGACAGTGTGGCAAAATATTGCATTACCATTGCAAATTATGGGTATGCCAACAGCAAAAATTAAAACGCGTGTTCATGAATTACTGCATTTAGTTGGATTATCTGAACGGGCAAAACATTATCCTGCTCAATTAAGTGGTGGACAAAAACAGCGCGCAGCTATTGCTAGAGCATTGGCAACGCATCCACAAATCTTATTATGCGATGAAGCAACTTCTGCGTTGGATCCTCATTCAACACAAAGTATTCTGCAATTATTGCAGGATATTAATAAACAATTAGGCATTACGATTGTATTAATCACGCATGAAGTTGATGTAGTAAAAAGTATTTGCCATCGTGTTGCTTTGCTTGAAAATGGCAATATTTTACAAATTAAACCAGTGACGGCATTTTTCTCACAAATTATTGATCCCGAGCATCCTGACCATAATACTGTAATGAGTTATATTGGCGAATCTGATTGGGATGATAGATTATTATCAATTTGCCGACATGAAAAAATGTCAGGGTTATTACTTCGTATTCGGTTTCATGGCGAATCTGCTGCACAACCATTAATTGCCCATTTAATAAAAGAATTTGGTTTAGAAATAAATATTTTACAAGCAAATCTTGAATTTGTTGGTGAAGAGTTAGTTGGCACCATGATTGTACAAGCGGGAAGTCATCCGCATATTGATGCGGGTTTAGCATTTTTGCGTGCAAAAGGTGTTATGGTCGAGGAGTTAGCTCATGTCTCCTGATTTATGGTCAGCATTAGGGATAAGTATTTTACAAACGTTGGTGATGGTGGGGCTTTCTGCGTTATTTGCCTTAATATTGGGACTGCCAATGGGGGTGTTACTATTCCTATGTCGCCCTGGCTCATTGATTCATTGTCGATGGTTGTATAGTACGCTGGCTTTTATTGTGAATATGGTGCGGTCAATTCCCTTTATTATCTTGCTGGTATTATTAGTGCCGTTTACACGCTTGTTAATTGGTACTTCCATTGGTACTGCTGCAGCTATCGTACCATTATCAATTGGTGCTGCGCCATTTATTGCACGCATCATCGATAATTCATTACAAGAAGTGCCATATGGTTTGATTGAAGCCGGTATCGCCATGGGTATGAATCGCTGGCAAATTGTGACAAGAGTATTATTACCTGAAAGTTTGTCTGGTATTGTAAATGGTTTGACGCTCACCATTGTAACCTTAATTGGTTATTCAGCTATGGCCGGTGCAGTTGGGGGCGGTGGTTTAGGTGATCTGGCT
>JAGVJQ010000088.1 GCA_020051015.1 Gammaproteobacteria bacterium | reverse complement strand
GGGTTCTTATTTTATAGCCCTAGCTAACCCTTAGCTAGGGTTTTTTTTTATTTAAATTATCGTTGTCTCTTGAGCACAATGATTCACAGCTCTAACGTAGGGGCGTATTGCATACGCCCATCTCGCCAAATCACTAATCTGGCCGAGACATTTATACAGTGATGTTGGAAATATCCTGTAGTATGAAAGGTTTGTACTGTCTGGTAAATGGGCGTATGCAATACGCCCCTACGAAAGATCGATATGTAATGAAACTATGTAGCCCGGTGGTATTGCTCACATGTCATACGCAATATTGACAAAAAAATGAACATATGAGAGACTGGACAAAATGGATGAGCCTTTACAGGAAGTTGTAAGGGCTTTTTTTATGGAGTTTTTCCCATTTACAGAGGTGTTTAAACATTATGGGTCAATCACAATCAAAAAAAACAGCGCAACATCCCTCTTCAAAAGACGTCTCTTCTTCTTCATCCCGTGCCGCTTTTTCAGCAGCAGCGGTTGCTGCTCAGAACACATTTTTTAAAGCAGAAAACAGAAAATCAAATAAAGTACTATCGGCCTATTACAAAGAAATAACCTCAATTCCTGAGGTTTCTAAGTTAGAAGACTTGAATATTGAAAATCAAAATAGATTCATATCTGTTACTAACCCAGATGCGAGTGATTTTGCTGGTATGTTAGGTAATACCTATAAAACAACTAACCCGAGAAATATTAAGAAAGCTTATTCAGATACTGGGGAATTGAATCCTGCGCATGTATTTGATGCAGTTTATGCTTGCAATCTCGATGATAATAAAGGGTCAGTGATTGCCGTAGCGGATGGATGTGCTGGCCACCATGGTGATGAACGGCAAGATGAAGCGATTGCTTATTTAGCTGGTTATGCAGCAAAACGTGCTGGGCAAGCAATGGCGCAGTTTAAATCAAATGAAGTTGCATATGCAAATACGAGTCAAGTAGCCAATGCCGTGTCTGATTATCTACGACAAGGCTTTCGCCAGAAGAAGCAAGGGAAATTTGCATCATTTGTTAGTGAGAATACTACGCTTGCGTGTGCTCGTATTGAATTACAAGACGAGCATCTTGATGTTACTGGCTTCAATATAGGTGATACAATGATAGTTGGTTGGAATCCAGTAACTAAGCAATTTGTGACGCTGTCCCCTGGCAGAACAATGGTAACATCAAGTAAGGCAATGTATCCTGCATGTATACCCAATGAATTATATGAAGGTGAAGTTCAATCTTTTCGCAAAGTTTTATCAAAAGATTTTATTATTTTTGGTCTTACAGATTTTGCTACAACTCATTTACCAGTTATTGTTACTGAAGGTCAGGTTAACGAACGTAAAGGATACGAAGATGTTGAATTAAATCCTGACGTCATGAAGGAAATTTTAAAGGCAGTTCCTGTTGATGCATCAATTGATGCTTATAATAAAGCCATTGTGGCTGCGTGTATCGAATCGAATAAACAGGCAATTACTGATAAATTTGCAAATTCTGGATATGGCGCAGATACATGGTATACCGAAGGTGATGACGTGGGGCTCATTGGTTATAGACGAGGCCCAAGATAATTAGTTTTAATGGATTCTGTCATAGAGTGGATTATAGAGCTGTCAGGTCCGTAATCCACCGCTGTTTGATAATTCCACGAGAAGTGGCTAACTTCTCAATATAAATATTTAAAAGCGCTAATGGAATACCTTAGAACTTTAATATTTTAAGAGGTAACAACTACCATGGGTCATACACAATCACGAGCAAAACCTGTCGATCGTCAAAATAAATTCTTTAAAGCACCTGATAGAAAAGAAGCCAAAATATTCTCTCAGTATCACGTTGGTACAATCTCGAATCCTAAAGTATCTGAATTAGACGATTTAACTATTGAAAATGCAAACCGATTTAAATTATTTACTGAGCCTGATCATAATTACGCCGGTATGCTAGGTGATACATATAAAACAACTAATCCCCGCCGTTTAATGACAGCTTATCAAAATGGAGACTATGAAAATGGAGAGTTAAAACCTGCACATGTACTAGATGCCATTTATGCATGTAGACTCAATGATGATAAAGGATCTGTAATTGTTGTTGCTGATGGATGCGCTGGCCATCATGATGATGAATTGCAAGATGAGGCTATTGCTTATTTAGCCGGTTATGCCGCAAAACGAACCGGACAGGCTATGCGTCAATTTGCATCTAATAATGAAGCATATATTCATCTAACAATGGTAATAAAGACGGTAATTGACTATATGCAGACGGGATTTCGGCAAAAGAAAGAAGGAAAATTTGCGCCATTTATTAGTGAAAAAACTACTCTTGCCTGTGCCAGAGTTGAGTTGCATGACGATGATAATATTGATATTACTGGCTTTAATATAGGCGATACAATGATAGTAGGCTGGAATCCAAAAACTCATCAATTTGTTACCCTTTCTCCTGCTAGGACTATAGTAGACGGTAGGATGAAGTATCCTGCCTGTATTCCAAATGAGTTACATGAAGGCGAAATGCAAGTTTTCCAAACAAAGTTATCAAAAGATCTTATTATTTTTGGTCTTACAGATTTTGTTATTTCGCACTTACCCACTAACGAACCTAAAAATCAAATTTACGGACAACGCGTTTATGAGGATGTTGAATTAAATCCTGAAAAAATGGCAGCAATTTTAAAGGATATTGATCCAAGTGAACCCGTAGAGACTTTCATTAATGCAATTGTATCTGCGTGTATTGAATCCAGTAAACAGGCCATAACTGATAAATTTGCGAATTCGGGAAGTGGAAAAGATATAAGGCATACCGACGGCGATGATGTCGGTGTTGTTGCCTATAGAAACGGTCCAAGATAATTGTAACGATTTTTTCCTCTAATGCAGGAGGGGTGTGAAACGCGTTGAAAGTTTTAAACCTCGGACAAAGTCCGAGGTTATATTTACTTGTATAACAAAATAATTTTTCATAATATACATTAAATAATGTATATTATCAGCATGAAAACACATAAACTCAATCCGTCACGTAAATCAATCTATTTTATCTTGATGTTAGGTACAGTTAGTCTTTTATGTGACGCTGCACATCAGGGAGCACGTAGCATTATTGGCCCCTATCTTGCTACGTTGGGGGCAGGTGCTATTGCGGTGGGATTTATTTCAGGAGTCGGTGAATTTCTTGGATATTCGTTGCGATTAATATCGGGATATTGGGTTGATAAAACAGAAAAATATTGGTCTTTTGTCATCTTCGGTTATGTAATCAATATGGTGGCTATCCCCTTAATGGCTTTGGTACATAGTTGGCAATGGGTTGCATTATTAGTCGTTATTGAGCGAATTGGTAAGGCGATCCGTACACCAGCACGTGATACGATGATTTCTTTTGCTAGTTTTAATATCGGAAAAGGTGCGGGCTTTGGATTGCATGAGGCATTTGATAATATTGGAGCAATGGTAGGGCCTTTACTCGTAGCATTGATCTTGTGGTTACATGGCTCATATCGTCAAAGTTTATTGTTACTATTAATCCCCGGCGTGTTAGCGGTATTAGTTTTATTGTTGACATATCGTTCTTATCCACAGCCTCGCGAAATGGAAAATGGAGCGAATGATCTTGCCGATCTTAATCATCTAGACAATCAAGTAAAACCTTTATTTTGGCGATATTTTGCTGGAGCAGTATTATTAGCAATGGGTTTTGCTGATTTTCCACTTATCGCCTATCATTTTCAAACCGCAAAAATTTTCCCGGCCGATCTCATTCCAATATCTTATGCAGTGGCGATGGCGATGAGTGCTGTCTCTGCCCTAGGATTAGGGCGGCTATATGATAAAAAAGGTTACATCGTTTTATTAATAGCGGTGCCGATATCAGCATTATTTGTACCGCTGGTATTCTTAGGAGGTAACAAACTTGCATTTATAGGTATGATTTTATGGGGTATTGCAATTGGTGTACAAACCTCATTGATGAAAGCAATTATTGCCAATATGGTCAAAGTAACAAAACGCGGCCGTGCTTATGGAATTTTTAATGCTGGATTTGGCATCGCGTTATTTGCAGGAAGTATTTTCATGGGATATTTATATACCGTATCGCTTCCTTTTTTAGTTGGGTTTGCACTGATAATGCAACTATCATCAATAGCAGTATTTATATTTGCCATCAGACCACAAAATACAAGATAATAGGCCCATTATTTAAAAGACAAATGGGAATAATAAATGTTTAATAAACCATTCAACTTCAAAATGTTCAGCTTGTTGCTGATTACTTTTTTAGACACATTAAGTTTAAATATCATTACCCCTGCATTAGTGTTTGTATTCTTTGATACAAATTCGGCATTATTTCCTGCGGATACGTCACAAGCGATCCGAAGTCATTGGTATGGTCTTACTATTTCATTACCGTATTTTGCCGCCATGATAGCAACACCTTTCTTAACGAGTTTGTCGGATCGTTATGGGCGTAAAGCCATTTTATTTGTGGCGTCGTTTGGGGCATTGATTTTTGCTTTATGCTCAGGCATTAGTATTTTAGCTGGCATGATTGTTATTATGTTGATCGGGAAATTTTCTGGTGGATTGTGTGCACGTTCAGAACCTACGGCATTAGCCGCACTTAATGATCTGTCACCATCTCATCGTAAAGCAGTTAATATTGGTATATTGCAGGCAACCATTGCCTTTGCCGCGTTTGGTGGTCCAGTATTAGGTGGTTATGTAACGAAATGGCATTTTGCACAGTTAAATTATTCTACTGCATTTTGGTTAGCAGCCATTATTGCCTTTTTATCGATTGGCGCCGTGTTTTTATTTAAAGAAACGTATATTCCTATCACTGAAAATCGTCTTCCAGTTTTACAACAATTACGTACACTATGGACATCAGCGTTATTAAAACCAATTTCTTTGATGCTATTATTTCAATTAGCCTGGAGTACTTATTATCAATTTACACCGCCAGTATTAAAGCAGTATTACCATTATTCACCGCAAGCAGTTGGTTGGTTTATTGGCTTAATTGCTTTATGGATTACTATCGCCAGTTTATATGGCGTACGTTTTTTAAAATCATTTACTAATGATGCGGCCTCAATTCGATATTGTGCTTATGGCATGCTGGGGGGCTTTTTCCTGACAATGTTAGGATATATTGCACCTCATTATTGGTTATGCCAAATCTTATTATGGACAGGAGCCATTTTGATTCCAATGGGTGATGTTATTGCTTATTGTTTGATTGTGGCAATGTTGTCAGAAATTATTGGTAAAGCTCATCAAGGCAAAGCAATGGGATTATGTTTTTTCCTTGCCTATTCAGCATGGGGCGTAACAGCCTTATTAGGTGGATATTTAGCAGGTATGCATATCGTATTACCGATCATGATCGCACCGTTGGCGGTGTTACTGTGTTGCTTTATTTAAAACGGCATGATCAAAACATAGGTATCTTATTGACCCTATTACTTTACACATGATATAACGATCAATTCCGTTGTAACAAAAAAAACCGAGAAAATTCATGCTCAGAAATCTACCTAAAGGGGTGCTGGCCCTATCGTCGGTTGAAATGTGGGAACGTTTCAGCTTCTATACTATGCAAGCATTATTAGTGCTTTACGCTAGTGCATCCACCATGCAAGGTGGTCTTGGTTGGTCTGAAGCAGCAGCATTACGATTGACAGGATTATACGGTTCCTTAGTTTATGTTAGTCCTATTGTAGGTGGGATTTTAGCCGATCGCTTTTTAGGCCGACGTAATGCAGTTAATATTGGTGCTGCTTTAATGTGTATCGGCCAAATGTGTTTAGCTTTTCAGTCAGATAAAGCTTTGTACATTGGAATTGGACTATTAATTTTAGGCTGTGGTTTATTAAAGCCAACAATTAGTGCGATGGTTGGTGAATTTTATGATGAGCATGATCAACGTCGAGAATCAGGTTTTGCTATTTTCTATATGGCGATCAATGTTGGTGGCGTGCTAGGGCCATTCATTGGTGGTTTAATTAGTCAGCGCTATGGTTATCATATGGCATTTCTGCTTGGCGCTGTTGGTTTGGTGATTGCATTAATTAATTTTGCTATTGCAAACAAGCATAGTTTACGAAATGTCGGACTAAAACCAACAAAAGAAATTTTAACAGCAAATTTACCAAAAATTCCATTAACCGCCTTGGAAAAAAGACGTATCTGGGTTTATCTCACCATGTGTGTGGCTAACATTTTATGGAATATTGTTTATGCACTGCCATATGGATTATTGACGTTGTATGCAGACAAAAATATTGAACGTACTATGGGCGGATTTACTGTGCCGGCAACATGGTATTTTGGAATGTATGGTGTTTTTATTGTAATGTTATGCCCATTATTAGCCTTATTTTATCACAAGCTCGCTGCGGCAAATAAGCAATTTACCTTAAGCCATAAATTAGCAACAGGTTATTTCTTGGTGGCAATTGGTTGTATGGTGTTACTACCATTAGTTCATCAAATTGTGTTAAATCCAGCGTATCAAGGAAGCTCATGGTATTTGGTTGGTTTTTATTTATTATTTGCTTCCAGTGAATTATTAACCGTACCAGTATTATTAGCTGCAGCTACTCGGTTAGCGCCAAAACGATTTTCAGCAGCAATGGTATCAGCTAATATGTTAATTTCATGGGCGTTAGGTGCGTATTTAGGTGGGGAATTTGGTGTGTTAACCACAAAATATAATGCTGTGAATTTATTTTTGGGTGTGATTGTTGCGACAATTATTTTTGGTATTTTGCATTTGATTTTCAACCGTAAAGTTGAATCATTATGTAAAGCTGAGGAAATCGTCGAAGATTTACCCGGTGAAATTGCCAGCGAGAGATAAACTTATGAAGATATTGCGCGATTAGTCGGGGTTACCATAACCGCGCATTGATAGACAATTTAATTATTAATTACCTGGTCTTTTCATCTTTGTAACAGGAACAACGTTTTCTTTGTCGTCTTCAGAAATCATCTTACCTTTAGGAGCTGCTGGCTTGATATTATTGCCTGCTGCAGCAGCTTTGAAAAAAGTGGATTTTTCAGCTAAAGCTTGTTTTGCAGGCTTTTGCATAGTAGAGGTGCTTTCTTTAACAGTTACAGCACCTTGAACCATCGTAGCAACTCCAGCGGCAGCTACTAATAAACTAGCACCGCCAGTTGCAACTGCTGCACCTATACCAGCTACTAATGCGACGGCACCAACGAACATAGCCAATGCCCCAACAACTTTTTTGCCATGTGATACGTGCTTCAATTGTTTTGTGGTGGCTAATAAATCTTGTTTAGCAGCTTCTTTTTTATCAGCAGGGGCAGCTAAATAGGCATTGGTTTTTTTAGCGGCATCAAGCACTATTTCTCGTTTAGCAAAGCTTTTCTCATCGCTAAAAGATTCAGTCAAGCTACTTAGATAATGATGGCCATTTTGTTTTTCTTTAGTAGATGACATCTTATCATTATCAATATGTTTTTTAGCGGTTCTGATTTGCATACGAAAATCTAAATCTTGTTCGATTTCTTTAGCTTGTTGAATAATGTCAGAACGGTTATTGAAATTATCAGTTGATTTGAATTTTTTTACTAATTCGCTTAACTGTAATCTGGTTTCTTTTTGTTGATAAGGTAAAAAACTGCTATTCAAAGCCATAATATTGGTAGTTATATCATCGAGTTCCTTTGCCCTTTGTTCGAATAAAACCACGTGCTTACCGACGACATATTCTGTTCGCAATTGATAGCAGCTTGGATCATTAGAAATTTCGGGGCATAAAAATGAATTTAAGCAGCCTTCTTTTTTTAGATCTTTCATATAATCCAAATCATTTAATTGGCCTAATGATCGATTGATAACTCGTATCTTTTCTTTATCGGTTTCATTTTTCAGTTGCTGAGTTAATTCTGTTTTTGCATCATCAATAACACGGTCTTCTGGTTGTTCTTTGCGTTGAATAGATGCGGCATAGCTAAATATACTACCTATGGTCTTTTGAAAACTTTCTAAGACCGGATTGTTAGTATCTTTTCTAAATAAGACGGCAATAGTATTATTAAGTTGCGCTAATTTTATTACCCGATCAATATTTACTTTATTAAAGTCTAAAAATTTTGGTACTTTTATTACGGCAAAAATTGAGCCGGGAGCATTAACTTCTGCGTCATTAAATTGCTCATTGGGACCTAATACGTCTGCTTTTTTTAAATCTACTTCTGTTAAACGCATTTGGGCAAATTCATTGCGTAAAATCTTATCGAAATGAGTTGCAAAGCGTAAACATGCTTCTTCATTATTCGCATCAAGTGCATCTAATTGTTTATAAAATTGTGTTAATGTCGTAGCCATCGTCTTTCTTTAATAATAGGTATAGTAATTGAACATGATGTTATGTTAACAGATGAATATTATGGAAAAGTGAACTAAATATTAATTTAATATTAAAGAATGAATAAATTATCAGTAAATGGCAATCTAGTTCAAAAATGATGGCGTTTATCGTAGGGGCGTATTGTATACGCCCCTTTACTAAAATCAGTTATCCAAGGATAGTCATATCAACCTTATGGGTGTCCAGGTTTCGGAGAGGCTGGAGTTCTATGTTCAATAGAAACAGACGTATTTAACCTTTCTCTATTTGTGGGTTCATGATGGGAAAATTGACCGCGATTCGCTAAAGCTTGTACCATTCCCTTTGAGTCAAGCATAGATCCTTTCCATGAGAAGAATATTTCCCATATGTCATTATGGAATTGCTCACGTTCAGAAGCCCAATCACTTCGATGTATTAATTTTTCTAATTCAGATTGAATGCCGCTACTTTTAGCTTTGAGCTTCGCTATTTCATTTTTCAGCGAAGTTATGATTTCATCCGAAGATGATGGTGTTAGATTTTGTGGCATAATAAATGACCTCCAATTTAATTGTTACAGGTTACATGATGTTCGAATATAATATTTAACTTAAACCAAATACGCCGTTTTAGTCATAATTTTTGCAGTTAGTTTCATTAAATGACGGATAGGTTTTGGTAATTTCGCCGCACCTTCTGCGATTGCAGTTTCAGCATGTTTCTGTTCATCTTCACGCATTTGACCGACAATAGCGCGACTTTTCGTATCGTGTTCTGGCAAGCCAGTTAAATGGCCGTCTAAATGTTCAACCACTTGTTTTTCGGTTTCAGCAAGGAAACCTAAACTCCACTTATCGCCGGCAATACCCGCTATCGTGCCTATTATAAATGCACCAGTAAACCATAATGGAGCAAGATAACTGGTATGACTGCCTAACTCTTGTAAGCGTTGCTCGCACCAGACTAAATGATCAATTTCTTCGTCACCGGCTTCTTGCATGGTTTGTTTAATAGATAAATCGCGAGCGGTAATTTGTTGGCCTTGATAAAGCGCTTGTGCAGCAATTTCACCTGCATGATTAACACGCATATAACCAGCCGCGTGTTTTTGTTCAAATGAAGTTAATCGTGGCTCAGTTAAATTAGCGGCAGGGTAGGGACGTGTGGTTTGATTCACTTTAAATAGGGTTTTTAAGCTCGTATCGATTACTTTAATGCCAGTATCAATTAGATTTGTATTAACCATGGATTGCTTTCCGCATTGCTTGAATAGTTTGTTGGTAATCATCACGGCCAAAGATAGCAGAACCTGCCACAAACGTATCAGCTCCTGCTTTGGCAATATCGGCGATATTATTGATTTTAATGCCACCATCCACTTCTAAACGAATGGTTCTACCACTTGCTTCAATCCGACGATGAGTTTCACGAATTTTATCTAACATGGTTGGAATAAAGGACTGACCACCAAAACCTGGATTGACTGTCATTAATAACACAAAATCAATTTTATCTATCGTATAATCTAACCAATCTAATGGTGTGGCAGGATTCAATGCTAACCCAGCCTTACAGTCCAAACTATGAATTAATTGAATCGTGCGATCGACATGTTCAGTTGCTTCAGGGTGAAAACTGATCCAATTGGCACCTGCTTCAACAAAGGCGGGAATAATGCTATCAACTGGTTTAATCATCAAATGCACATCGAGTGGCGCGTTAATGCCATATTTACGCAGTGCAGCACAAATCATGGGCCCCATCGTTAAATTAGGGACATAATGATTATCCATGACATCGACGTGAATAATATCGGCGCCTGCAGTAATGACCTCAGCAACATCTTCCCCTAACCGAGCAAAATCTGCAGATAAAATAGAAGGCGCAATCCAGGGTGCATTCATATTAATGTTCCAACTTCTCAATAATTAAACCAGCCACATCAATACCGGTTGCTTGTGTAATTTCGCGCATACAGGTTGGGCTAGTAACGTTAATTTCAGTAATATAATCGCCGATAACATCTAATCCTACCAAAAACAAACCTTTTTGGCGAAGGGTTGGGGCAATTTGTTGGCATAACCAATGATCTCGATCAGATAAGGGCACACAATGTCCGCTACCGCCAGCGGCCAAATTACCACGTAATTCACCTTTTGGAGGAACACGCTTTAAGGCATTGGGAATGGGTTCGCCATTAATTAATATAATACGTTTATCCCCATCTACAATTTCTGGCAAATAGCGTTGCGCCATAATCATGCGTTTGCCATGCTGAGTCATATTTTCTAAAATAACACTCAGATTTTTTTCATTTGGTGTAACGTAAAAAATACTATGACCGCCCATACCATCTAACGGTTTTAAAATTACTTCACGCTGCTCGGCAATGAAATCACGAATTAATAGCATTTTGCTGCTCATTAATGTTGGCGCAATACATTGTGGAAACCAGGTAATAAATGCTTTTTCATTGGCATCACGCAAAGCAGCAGGGGAGTTTACTACTTTCGTGCCTGCTCTTTCTGCTAATTCAAGAATGTAAGTAAGGTAAACATAGTCAATGGTAAAGGGTGGATCTTTACGCATTAAAATGACATCAAGCTCCGCTAATGCTAATGTTTTTTTATCCGTTAAATCAAACCAATGTTGCCGATCATCGGTTACATTTAATTTACTTGTGAATGCATGTGCTTCACCATTTAAAATATAAAGATCATGTGGCTCGATATAATATAATTCATACCCAACTGCTTGTGCGGCAAGTAACATAGCAAATGACCCATCATGACTGATTTCAATATGTTGAATAGGATCCATCACTACGCCAAGTTTTTTATTCATGTAGTTAATTCCTTTATTTCTTTTGCAGCGGCTAATACCGCTAATCGAGCAATCACCGTATAAGCATAGCAGCGTGCGTGATCAGTTGCGTGGGTATTTCTTAGTAATTCGGTTAATGAAAATGGTGCAAAATGCATTCCGGGTTTATTAAGATTATCGTGGTCAGTTTGTTTGGCATTAATGCGATAAAAACCGCCAATTGCTTGACCATTAATTAAATAAATTACTGGTTCGGCAGTGGCATGATTTTCAGAAAAAGATTCAATGGTGTAAACCCCTTCTTGTAATAAGACAGAATTAACGGCTCTTTTTCCTTTAGTAAAGCGCATACTTTGTTTTTGACTACGTGTTAATTGAGTTAACGCTTCGGGAGCGGTAACACTCATGACAGCTTGACCATACGTGCCGGCATCAGCTTTTAACATGACAAAAGCTGGTTGCTTAATGTTATAGTTTGCATAATATTGGTTAATTTGAGTAAACAGATTTGCCGTATTATTAGCTAGCAATTGTTGGGTATCGGATTGATCAAAATCAATATTTTCTTGGGCCATACCAATGGCTTTGAGTTGCCATGGATCAATTTTTAATAAAGCAGCAAATTGTTCAATGACTTTATCATAAAAACAAGCATGCATACTTTTACGTCGTTGATACCAACCTGCTTGCAAACTGGGTAAAACAGGTTGTGAGGTATTTTTTAATATAGTCGGTACGCCCTCGGCAAGATCATTATTTAATAAAATAACATCAGGTTGAAAGTCGTCTAACATCAAGCCTTGCGTACCAGTGATGACGGGATATAAATCAACATAATCACCATGAGCTAAATTAATAGTGGTTTTTGCGGTTACCTCAGGCAATAAGGTACCGACACGAATATCGCAACCAGCAGCGATAAATAATTGTTGTATTACACGTATATTAGCCCAATAGGCCAGATTTCGGGTGTGATTTTCAGGAAGTAATAGCCACTTGGTTGGTAAATTAAATTGCGTCAATATATTTTTGATGGCCGCCGTTGCGGCTGGGTAGTCATGTGTGCACAGATTATTAAAACCAGCAGGGAAAAGATTAGTATCAACGGGTGCCAGTTTATAGCCGGCAAAGCGTAAATCAACGGATGCATATAATGGTGGGGGGTGAGCGGCAAAAGACTCTGCTAACCAAGCTTCAATGCGGTCTTTGTTTTCCACAAAGGTAGTAAGCCATTTATAATTATTAGGGGCAATTTCAGCTAAATTGCCAGGGATTGTCGAGTAATGAATTGTATGCATGATAATTCTTTGTTAGCAAAATTTGTCATATAGTATATAATAGAATTGTTTCTATGGGTTAGTTGGAGAAATCTTGGTGAAAAAAGATCAAAATTACGTTAGCGAAATTGATCAACTTTTAGCCGAATTACGCGCAATTGTGCCAGAATCAAAAACTCAACGTGAAGAACGTGAGAAATATCAAGTAATTGCACAAAAACGTGATCATGTAATGGCTGAAAATGAAAACGAAATTTGGGAAGAGTTTTAACCCCTCTTTCTATACCACTCTTTTACGGAAAATTATTTTATTCTTTCGTGAATTCCTATTTGTCTTTTTTTCCTCATCCGTATATTATCTCGAATTAAACGTAGCCCGTATTAAAGCGGGAAAAAATAATTGACACTGAACGTTCATTTTTTGTGAGAGATGGACAGAAAGATATGTATTCACCAATACAGCGAAATACGGGGATATCCGTTCGCGGAGATAAAATTTCAAATAAGGAAGAAAAATATGCCAACTACACTTAAATCCTTCATCTCTGTTTCTCCTGATAGTCATTTTCCCATCCAAAATTTACCCTATGGGATATTTAGCTCTAAAAATAATTCAACAAAACGAGCTGGCACGATTATTGGTGATCAAGTCTTGGATCTGGCGCTCATTGAGCAACGTGGTTTGCTTAAACAATGCTATGACCCATCATTAGCGTTATTTGATTCTACTTCCCTCAATGCATTCGTCGAACAACCCCGTGCTTTACAAAAACAGGTACGCGAAACCTTACAAAAATTGTTGAGTGCAGATAATGCCGTGTTACGTGATGATGAAGCATTACGACAGGCGGCTTTTCATGCCTATGCTGATGTAACTATGCATATGCCGGGTAAAATTGGTGATTATACCGATTTTTATTCGTCGATCGATCATGCTCGAAATACGGGAGTGTTATTTCGCGATAAAGATAATCCATTATTACCTAATTACCGTCATATACCGGTGGGTTATCATGGCCGTGCCAGTTCTGTTATTCCAACTAATCGATCTATTAAACGACCACATGGACAAGTTGTACCCAAAGATGCGACGGATCCGATTTTTTCTCCTTCAAAAGCATTGGACTTTGAATTAGAGATGGCATTTTTTATTGGCAAAGGTAATGAGTTAGGTGAACCCATTACGATTGATAAAACCTACGAACATATTTTCGGTTTAGTGGTGTTAAATGACTGGAGCGCGCGTGATATTCAAAAATGGGAATATGTGCCTCTAGGACCTTTCTTAAGCAAATCTTTTGCTACATCAATTTCACCTTGGATTGTAACGTTAGAAGCATTGGAACCATTCCATGTCACACCACGAGCACAAGAGCCCACGCCATTATCCTATTTGCAATTTAATAAGGATTTTAGCCTAGATATTCAATTAGAAGTGGCAATTAAAACAACTAAAATGATCAAGCCAGAAGTGATTTGTCGTTCTAATTTCTCGTATTTGTATTGGACTATGGCACAGCAATTAGCTCACCACACCGTCGCTGGTTGTAATACACAACCCATGGATTTAATAGCATCAGGTACCATCAGTGGTCCTGAAGTTGGCAGCTTTGGTTCGTTATTAGAAATTACGTTTGGTGGTGCACAACCATTAACCTTATCCACTGGGGAAACCCGAGTTTATATTCAAGATGGTGATGAAATCATCATGACTGCATTCTGTCAAGGTGATGGATATCGTGTTGGATTTGGTGAAGTGCGTGGGAAAATTGTGGGGTAAGTGGTTGTTACAAGCTCCCGCAATTTTATTGATACTAAACTATCAATTTATATCGCTTCTGTACTTGTCGATTAGACAGTCGACCTAAAAGACAACTATGAGCTGGGTCGACAATCACGCGATGATGCATAGCTTCGCGACCCAGCAACATACGAAAGGCCATTGTATCGCGATTGGTGAGCGTGAGCTCAATATCCCATTTGATTTTATGGTGTAAATCGAGCGTGGCTTTAATGACATAACGCATTTCACCTTGGCCACTCGAGCTAGTAACTATCCGTTCATCAATGACACGAGCTGTGCAAGGGATGCTAAAGGCATCATTGTTTTGTAATGGGTGAATATCAAATTTAACCCAACGCTGGCGACCTTTTTTGAATTCTTCAATATTGAATGCATGTAATGATGAGGTTTTGGCGCCGGTATCAATTTTGGCTTTAATAGCTTTGATCCCCAATTGAGGTAAAGCAAACCATTCATGCCAGCCAACTAGCAGTGGTAATGTGATTTCAGACATTTCCGTCAATTTTTTCATATAAAAATAACACCAAATATTCCATTATTAGTGTAGAACGTGGCTAACGAATTGTAAAATTGGAGGTTTTCGTAAGGTGGATTAGCACAAATGGTGGGCACATATCGCTTCATTTTCGAGTTAAATTCCCTATCAACACGTGATGCGGTATTTAGCCCACCCTACGGCGTTCCAATAACTTTTGTGGGGGGCGTAGAGTGATACGCCCCTACAGAAATTATTTCCCTTCCGCCATAAATGCTTCAATTTCAGCGACGGTTTTGGGAATGCCGGGTGTAATGACTTCACAACCACTCTCGGTGACTAAAACGTCATCTTCAATACGCACACCGATGTTCCACCATTTAGGATCAACACCTTCAGAATTCGCTTGAATATATAATCCAGGCTCAACTGTTAGTACAAAATTTTTCTCTAATGGACGCCATTCATTATTAATCTTGTAAACACCCGCATCATGAGTATCTAATCCTAACCAGTGACCAGAATTATGCATGTAAAAACGACGAATAGCTTGTTGCTCTAACAAGGTTTCAAGATCGCCTTTTAGAATACCTAATTCAATTAATCCCTTGACTAAAATACGATGAATGGTTTTTTGAATATCAAAAAATGGTACGCCAGGACGAATCATATCGATAGCCGCTAATTGCGACTTCAATACTAATTCATAAATTTGTTTTTGTGGTTCAGTAAATTTTCCATTAATAGGAAAGGTACGAGTGATATCAGAAGCGTAATAATCATATTCGCCGCCTGCATCAATTAACACTAATTCACCATCTTTTAATACTTCATTATTGGTAATGTAATGTAAAATACAACCATTTTTTCCACCGCCAACAATCGAGCTATAAGCAGGCGTACGACAGCCATGGCGGTAAAATTCATACATTAATTCTGCTTCGAGTTCATATTCATGCATGCCAGGTTTACACGCTTTCATGGCACGTTTATGGGCCGTGATGGACGCGTTAGCTGCTTTGCGCATGGTTGTAATTTCAGCAGCTGATTTGCGTAAACGCATTTCATGAAGCATAGGCTCGATGCTATGGAATTCTTCTGGGACTGCCACACCGGAACGCACTTTACTACGCAATGTATTAACGGATTCCATTAATACTTCATCAATCGACATATCGCGACCAACAGGATAATAAACGCGTTTGCGATTAATTAATAATGTTGGCAAGTGATCGTAAAATTCATCAATTGGATAAGCTGCATCGGCACCAAATTCTTTTACTGCACCTTCTTGGCCGGCACGATGACCATTCCAAATTTCCATCAAAGGGTCACGTGGACGATTAAATAAAATAAAATTGCCATCTTCATAGCCAGGCGCTAACACTAAAACAGCATCCGGTTCATTAAAACCAGTTAAATAATAAAAATTACTATTTTGGCGAAAGTAATAAGAACCATCACCAGTGCGAGTTACCTCATTGTTTGCTGGAACAATAACAATGGAGTCGGCACCGATTTGATCGATCACACGTTGCCGACGAGCGGCATATTCTTGCATAGGAATTAAGGGCATGGTTTTTTCCTCTAGTGGAGTGTGGCATTATGGGGGGCATTTATCCCATCGCCATTATTATCAGATAACTCTTGATAAATCGCGAAAACAGCTAAGCGAACAAATTCTGTGACTTCCATAAAAATATGTTCATCTTCTTCTGTGAAACTTAAATCATGAAATTGAATTTTAGCAGCTTCATTTAATTTATATAAAATATCATCAACTTCATCTTGATCACGATAAGAATGCGGCACATCTGACAAGCCAAAGCCAGCCATAAAACCTTCACACCATTTACCAAATTCGTAAGCGCGCTCATCCAATGGCGTGTCATCATCAGGTAATAGCAATTGAAAATCCAGCTCAAAATGCTGAATTTGCTCTTGTGTGTTATTAAATAACGTATTTAATGTGGAGTTAATAGCGCCAGTATCGGCATTTTCTGGTAACTCCAACATTAATGTTTCGGGTACGCTGTTCGCATCAAGTTTATTTAAACCTGCACAAATCAAGCCGCACAAAATGCCATGCAATTCAGCTGGCGTAACAAGGTTGTGCGCAGTAGATAGCGCATTTTTTACATCTTGGTAATTAGGAATATTCATCATTTTATATTATGCAATATTGAGACAACAAGGGAACAAGTATATCATAAGTAGCAATTGTGCAAATATTTTTATAACCCTAATGTTTCACATGTAGCCCGGGTTTATGCGTCATCCGGGGAATAGTCTTTTAGACAATAACGAATAAGGAGATGTGATGAACAAATTATTTGATCCTGAATTATTTCAACGACTTGAAACAGATATTAAGCAATTAGTTAATGCCTGCCAAACGTTGGCCACAGAAAATCGAGCGTTACAAGAAAAGTACGATAACTTGCAGAAGGATAATCAGCATTTACAACAACGTCATTTGCGAGCTATTCAACATGCCCAAGCAATCGTGGATGAACTAACCATGTCAGAGGATAGCAAAGAATATGAGTTCGCTCCCTAATCAGGTTTCTGTGCAACTTCTAGGCAAGGGTTTTACAATTCGCTGCCCAGAAGATAAAAAGCACGAATTAGAACAAGCTGCTCAACAGTTAAATGGGCAGTTACAATCATTACGAATGAATAGCAAAGCCAGCGAATTTGAACAGCTTTTGGTAATTGCTGCATTGAATGTAACCTATGATTTGCGTACATTACAACAAAGTACGACAAGCGATAGCGAAGCATTACAAGCACACTTAAAACAATTACAAGATGTGGTTAGTAACGCTTTAATCGAGGCTAAGATTTAATGATACCAGAACAAAAGGCAACCATTCGAAAGCAATTACTCCAGTTGCGTTCGAGTTTGCCTTTATCGACCCGACAACAAGCAGAAGGTGAGTTAATTACCCATCTTCTGGTTAATGACAAATGGCAACAAGCTACGAACATTGCCAGCTATGCCGCGATGAAAGGCGAAGTGGATTTAACCTATTTACATCAACAAGCCTGGCAACAACAAAAGCATTTATTTTTACCGGTATTGATGCACACTCAATTACGCTTTGCACCTTATACATTAGACTCAAAATTTCGATCAAATCAATATAATATTATTGAACCTTGTGTGGCCGAAGAAGAATATAAGACAGCCGCCCAGCTTGATTTATTACTTATACCATTAGTTGGATTTGATGCGCAGGGCAATCGGTTAGGTATGGGCAAAGGCTACTTTGACTTAACCCTGGCACCATTAATGAACCTACCTAAGCGACCGTTCTTAATGGGGGTGGCATTTGCCTGCCAACAAGTACCACAATTACCGATTGATGAATGGGATATTCCGCTAGATGCGATAGTGACCGAGCAGGGGGTGTTACAAGTTATACGCAGCCCGCATTAAAGCTACATAAAAATGTAGCCCGTATTAAAGCGGAAAAGAAGCACTGTAATTGTTGCCTGCTGGGTCTTATAAGCTGAAGTGATCTAGACAAATCAAGATAACAGCATAATACGGGGAGGCTGTCCGAGCAGACTATAAAATTATGCTGATCTGTAAACTTACGAAAATTAAGGAATAACTAATGAACTACTGGCTAATGAAATCCGAACCTGAAACCTTTGGTATCGAGCACCTCGCAAAGTGCCCTAAACAAACCCATTATTGGGATGGTGTTCGCAATTACCAAGCCCGCAACATGATACGTGATGATATGAAAGTGGGTGACATGGCCTTTTTCTATCATTCCAATGCCACCCCACCTGGCATTGCCGGCATCATGCGCATTACTCGCGCAGCTTACCCTGATCCAACCCAATTTGACTCACACAGTAAATATTATGACCCTAAGGCAACAGAGGATAATCCACGCTGGTTTGTCGTCGACGTCACCCTAGTCGAAAAATTTAAGCATTACATTCCACTCGAAGAATTACGAGCCGAACCTGGTCTCAGCGGCATGCAACTATTACGCCGCGGCAATCGTCTATCCATCACACCTGTAACCGAAGAACAATGGGATATTATTATGGGCATGGCGAAGTAGCTTATCCGATCGTACTATGGGCAACCACTGATCCCGTATTACGCGCGATAGCATTTTTTTATATCTTAAACACAGCACACATGCCGGTTTTTTTATGTTATAGCCGCGCTAATACGGGCTACACAGATTGATAGCTCTTAATTTAATGGCTGTGGGAGAGACAGCTGTCCGCCCCACCGATCTGCTCCCCTCCCCCCACGAAGTGCGGGGGAGGGGTTGGGGGAGAGGGGGGCTGCCTGATCCGGACTAGAGAGCTGTTTCGAACTAACAATGTAGTACGATCTAAAACCACCTCACCAAATTTCTTGACATCACCCACTTACCCATGTTATTTTTCGCAACCTCAAATATCACACGTCAAGCTGGCGTAGCTCAGTTGGTAGAGCAGTTGATTTGTAATCATCAGGTCGCGGGTTCGATTCCCATCGCCAGCTCCAAATTTTCATTAAAATCATCAAGTTACATTAAAATCAACAAGCTCATTTTTTGAGCATTTTCTAATATGAATCATACTTTCTAATAAGATTTGGCTCTTTCCCAAAAAAGAGGCTTTAACTTGCACATAAAATTTAATGCTAAGTTGATATACGATCTTAAATATGAACGAGAAGATTTGCTTAGACTTTTTTGCGATATGCAGCAAGAATAGTCCGTATTAAAACGTAAAAACATATTGATGTTAAGTTGTTATATGTTATAACATATGATACTTGGAGCGTATTATCATGAATACATGGAATAAATATCCTGATACACAACCACCTAGAAATGGATGGTATATTGTTTGTTTAACAGCTGGCAATATAGTCGAACCAATGATGTTTGCTAACGGTAAATGGCAAACATCGTCGGGGTTGCCTAAAGGTGTTTCTTATTGGATGGAGTTACCATCTCCGCCTTCATCATAATAGTTATTTGATAATAAAAAATAGATTACATAGGTACAATAAGTGGCATCGCATGAATATTTATCCCTCTATTAGCAGCTAAAGATGTAATAATGCGTATTGCCATTTTTGAATTTTGAATATTAATATAAGTTAAATTTAATTTTTGAAGTTCAGCCTGAAAGTTTTTTTCACATTCATTCTTTGACGCAATACCGTCATTTTTTTGTATTAGAAAGCCATCTTTATTTTCGATTAGTATACAATTAAGTTTTTCCCCAAGCCCCAGCATTTGATTTGTGCAATTAACAATGTTGTTGATTGTGCTTTCAGCAAAATTCCTAATAGTGCGTTCAGAAAATTGAGGAATGTTATTAATCATAATAAATAATATTATATAAAAATTATCAATTTTTTCCCAAGTTGTTTTTTTTTGAAAAAAAGAAATCTCATCTTGCATGTTTTTAAAATAATGAAATAACGATGTTTTTTTCCAGTTATTTTCAATCATACTTTGGACAATCGTACCATTTATAATATAATAAGTTTTATCGAGTCCATCTGCGTGATCATATTCAATAGTTCTAATATATATATCATTATCATTAATTTTATATTCGAATATTTCTTTTGTGAAGGATAAAATATCCCAGCTGTTGCATTTTTTAATGAGTTTAGAGTTTCTAATATCAATTGAATAATGTTCATCATTAATTTTAAAGCTCATTGTATCTTTATTATCTGAAAACCCTTGTTCCGTTAATTGATTATATTGGTTATTTTTTATTGTTTTTTTTATTTTTCTATTTTCGTTTAAAATACCAATTGAAATTATTCCAAATAGAGATGCAATGAAAATAAAAAATTCAAGCTCCCAATTGTGAGTGCCAATGTTATTGAGAGTTATAATTATGGCTATGAAAAATAGAACGATACCGAAGTAATAAGCATATTTATAATAATTATTTAAAGGAAGATGAGAAATATATCTGCATCTTTCACATTTGTTAGCTTGGAAACCTAAAATATCATGATAATTTTTTTTTGTGAATTTCAACCCACAAAAAAAACACTTTGTATTTTCCATTTTCGATATCTTCTTTGCAAGTGAAGCCTAATGTCTTGCTTTAATTATAGCAAGCTCGTGTTAAAGCGGAAAAACCATATTGATATCTGACAATAATTAGTATTATAAAATAGTAGAAACAATGACATTCATGAATGGTGCGCAATATGAGATTTGTGATTTGCGATGATTTTCGCGCATTACACGCTAGTTAATGTAAGCTATAAAATATTTTGGTTTGTTAAATTATTTTATTAATCAAACGCTAGTGCGGCTTATTGTGTTATAATATGGGACGCGATTTTTTTTGTTGACAAGGATTAGATTAACATATTTTTATTGAGAAAAGAAAATAAATTTTTGATTATTTTATAAAAAATTACACGATTAAGGAGTGGTAATTATGAAACCAAAAATTTGGATTTTGAGTGATATAAAAACAAAAGAAGATAAACTAATTGTATGGATGAATGAAGATGATTTCAATTTTGATAAGTTAGATGTTGGCCCTAACGGGCCTTGTATGCAAAGACGAGATAGTTCTTCACCTTGACCTGATATCAATGACATAAGAACATTATATGAGCCTAAATATATTGAAGACAAAGAATATCAAATAATAAACCAAAGTAATACGGGCGATATAGATCGAGTTGAAATTAAATATAAAAATAGAAGATATGTGCTTTCAAGGTGTCTGGGAAGTTCATTAAAATAAAGAAATTTTAACCAGTAAAAGAAGAAAGTTGCGAATATTATGTATAATGAAATAATTCAAAATATAATTACAGCAATAATTGGATTGTTTGGTGTGATTGTAAGTGTAATTTGTACATGAGAAATCGAAAAATATAAAGTAATAACAAACAGAAACAGAAAAAGAAAGATTCTCAAATTTTTATGCGCCTTTATTTAACATAATTAAATTATATGAGTTAGTTGACTGTTAATGAGAGTTAATTGATAAAGTATATCAAAGTTGTTGAAAGCAGCTGTCACCAATTCCATTAAATAAGAGCTTACAAAAAAATGCTAATGCTACTCTAGTAAGGTAGTTCTCATCATTTACGCAAAATAAGTTTTTATGATGAATGTTTAATCAATAATTAAAAGAGGTAGTATTTGCGTAAGTAATGGGGGCTACTTTACTAATTAAGCATCTATAATACCTTCACCTTAATAATTAGAAACTCTTAGTCTTTACTTCACCATCTTACTAACAAACCTGCCCAACACAATCTCAAACGCTTCCGTATGTTGATATTGCTTTGCTTGATCTGTTGTTAATAGTGGTGAGATATCAGTATTAAAAATTTTATCATTTTTCTTTAACTCAATATTCCTTTTTAACTCTGCTTCTGATACAGATAAATTATCAAAAAGCATATATTGCTGAAAAATATTTATAACACGTGCAATATCAAGATCGGGGTAGTGTTTCATGGCATACCAAAAATCATATAAATCTCGACCTTTTTTACGCTGGTAAAGTGCGCGAAATTTTGTCCCTAGTAACTCTTCAAGCGTATAGGTTAATACTTCTGTACTACCGGTAAACCAAGGATTCTCAATGCTAAAAGTTTTTGTAATATGTGGTTGAATATTAAAATGTTCACGAGTATTGATTTCAACTTTAACTTTTCGGCTGGTGATAGGTGCAAATTCTGTTTGGAATCGGTAATTTAACGTAAATCGGCCCTGGTTTTGCTTCCAATTAGGTTGGCCAAGCCATGGATCTAAAATATCCCGAATGACGCTAATTACATCGCCGATAGGCCCAGCTTTGATTTGAACAAAATCTAAATCTTCACTAAAACGACCAGCGTTATCGAAAAACAACTTGTGCAATGCAGTACCGCCTCGGAAAACTAAGTTTTCAGGTATCACAGGATGTTGATACAACTCACAAATTGCTCGTGACAAAATTAAATCGTGTTCAACTTGATCAGTACCTAACCATGGCGCGTGTTTACGCCACGCGATAATAGCGTTTTGTGAAATCATATATCTGCCTCTATAGCCTCATTAACCAAAATACGCCAACGTTTATTCGTTTCAATTATAGGCGTGTTACTACCTGTAACTAAAGCACGGTAATGTGGATGTTTTTTGCTAACTATTTTTTCTAAAGGTACTAAATCAACAGGCAAGTTTAAATATTGCAACAGATAACCAATACGCTGAATAGTTGCAGTTTCAATATCACCATGTTCAGCGAAAGAAATCAATTTATCAAGATGAATTTGATCTATTAATTCAATTGCAATAGTGGCAACATTATTTATTTGGCCGACAGCATCCATGTATCTTATCAGATCACAAAGTGTCATCTCAGGCGTCGAAACTTGCATATCGCCAGTAGCCGTTTTGATGGGTTGATAAAATTCAGGCTTAATAGATTTTTTATAATGAAAATTAATACGCAATTGCCCAACATTAATTGATGACATGAGTTGATTAGAAATCACTTGAAAAGCCATAGGTTGTTGGTGAGCTGCGCCATGAAGCGCTGCAGCACTTAATAACCCCACATAGTAATCAGCTTGATTATGAGCCATAAAATCATTAATAAACCAGGTAACAGGCAAGCTGCCGGATGATCTATATTCCAATGGCACGATGGTATAAAAATCTGCACGAATACGCTGTAACCGATTCTTCAGGGCTAATCGTGCAGCAGCAAGTTTAAAGGCAGCTGGCGATAATCCGAGATGCGCACGAGCTTCTTCACACAAAAACCAATATTGGCCTTCACTTTGAAGATGTTCGATATAGTCTATAAGCCTGTAATTTGCGCCTTTCATATTAAAATAGTATCAAAAAATGATTATTTTTGCAAATGAAAGACGCATTTTAAGTCCAATGACCGCCAGTAATTAGAACAGATAAGCCTGTCTAATATTTCAAACAAAGATGCATGGAAAAGCGTATTTTTAGCAAAAATGTAGACAAAAATATTAGACGCAAAATAGTAGTAACCATTTGAATTAATTGGATTAATCATACGTTGAGTCGGTCCTTTGTAATCATCAGGTCGCGGGTTCGATTCCCATCGCCAGCTCCAAATTTCATTTAAAAATCAATAAGTTACATAAAAATCAACAAGCTCATTTTTTGAGCGTTTTCTAATATGAATCATACTTTCTAATAAGATTCACTCTAATGGCTTTACTCGTCGTACCTAGCTTAATGTATTTTGCTGTCATCTTTTGATCAGCGAGTCGTCCGGCTCGAAGAGCCGGGGTTTCTTTAATATGCCCCGGGACTTTGTCCCGGACAACGCTTGCTACCTTCATTGCATAGCTATAGAGATGTAAACGATTTGCCAAGTTTTGTTTACATTCAGAAGAAGATGTAAACAAAATAATATACTTTGACGCGACGCTAAGAAAGTTATAAAATGATATTTCGAGAAATTTCGAAGAGTAGATATGACGAAAAAAGAGTTATTAAAAATTTTAAAAGCTATCGCAAATGATGCACGTTTAGATATCTTAATGCTGCTGACTACACCTAAAGAAAGCTTCCTTACGTCAAAATTCGACCCAGAAACTCAAGGCGTTTGCTTAGGTTTAATAGCGGAAAAATTAGGGTATTCACAGTCAACAATTTCGAGCTATATGACCAAATTAGAACATGTTGGGTTGGTTGAATCAAATCGCCATGGCCAATGGACGTTATATCGGCTAAGTTCAAAACGAGTTAAAGAATTGATTTTGGCCTTAAAGCAATTTTTTGGCAAATAACAAGTTATGTAATTGCATTTTTCTTGAGAAATAATTATGAAAAACAAATTTGATATAATAAATACAGTTAACAACGAGACTATTATGGCTAATCCCCAGTGGAATATGCCTTATGTACCTGGGGTTAAAGTTTTATCTGGCACGCCTTTTTATATTAGTGGTGTAAATGCTGCACCAATTTATCATAGCCATCCGCACAATTATAAAGAGTTTGATAATATTGACTTTAGTCCAGAATCCCAAGCAGAGCAAACGATGGAAAACTTAAAAACCATTTTATCTTCTGCAGGAGGTTCCTTATCTGATGTTGTCCAATTACTTATTTTCATCGTAGACCCACAAAAATATGGCGATGCTATTGGCAAGATTATTTCTAAACATTTTAATGGTCATCGCTGTTCTTCTACGGTTGTGGGTATTACTAATCTAATTACCGATCCACGATTAATTTTAGAAATAACAGCCGTAGCTTATATTTAATAAGACTTTGATAAAAAATGAATGACTAACTTGGCTTGGTTCGAATAAGCATGAAAATTATAGGAATAAATAATTATGTCACATACATTTGATCAACTTATTAAAAATAAGAAAGCTAAATTAAGCCACATTGCACTTCTTATTACAGATTTAGAAAAAGCACGGCATTTTTATGGAAATATTCTTGGATTTAAAGAAATAGAGCGCCCTCAGCTTTTTATAAAAGGCTTATGGTATGATTTAGGAGAATTTGAACTTCATCTCATGCTATATGAACAAGCAGTTCCCTCACAATTTCATCCATTAAATGAAACAGTACAGCCACATTTCGCATTATCCATTATGCAAAATGAACTGATGACGATTTTAGAAAAATTAAAAGATTCTGATGTACAGTTTATTTCAGAGCCCGCGCTTTCTCCAGCAGGGAGAATGCAAATATTTTTTTATGATTACGATAAAAATATGATTGAGTTGAACAATGATATAGATACATCGAAGTAACGTGCGTTATAATCTCTTCTAATTCCATCAATTTGTAATTCTGATGGACAATCCTTATATACTTTCCAACCAGCAGGTAATGGTGGGCGATCAGGATGACGATAAACATCTAATGATAACGCGGCATTTAAAAAGGGATCATCGATATCTAAAACTTGCACCATCATCTACTCCATATCTGAATTTTTACAGAATTTGATTGCGCTGGAATTTGTTTTCGAGTTACTCACTCTTTATTTTCGAGCATACTCTTGCCCTAAAGAGTGGTCAATTTCGTAGAATTCAAATAATGCTTACGTATGCGGGTAACGAACTACTTTAAAAATAAATTATATTGCAATTTATATTAATAATAGTATTATACGTATAATTTTAATATTCATATAAGTGATCGATAACGTGAGATGAAGCTCTCTACCTCAAAGCATAAACACGTTAATAAAAAAATATTATTGCTCGCAGTAATATTAGCACTCCTATATTTCGTTTCATTACATCCAATAAGTGGTTTTCTAGGTGGCGCACTATTTTTGCTTGTTGGCTGGTTGATACCATCGTTGGTAAATTTGCTTCTTTCATATTCGATTGCCTATGTATTTATCAAAAATAATATTCCGCTTAGATTAGTTATTTGTATAATAATATCTGCCTTATTAGGGTTAAACATCTTATTAATGAATATAATAAATAAAAAAAATAATTACACCATTTCAGTGGTATACCCTTTATATATGCCCACAACTGATGTATTTACAGTATTTTCAGATTACAGCACAGCTAATATAAAACCTTTCCCTATTAATCTCTATTATTTAGCGGGCGATGAAGGTTGTGGTTGTTTGTACTTTAAATCGCAAATGCCTCTTTATAACGATCTTGCCACTGTTAACGCATTAGAAAAGTTTTTCAATCACTCTGATCGACATATTGTGGGGTCCATGACCGGAGGGCCTATATTGGCAGATTATGTAGTCCAAACAAGAGTAGTAGAAAAGTTAAACAAGGCTAATGTACAAGTTAAAATCACAGATAAATTTGGCGGTGAGGTTCTTATTAGCAAAAATTATCCAACGTCAGCATTAATTCACACAAAAGAAGGGCAACCAAAATATACAGTTTTTCCTGGTAAACATTTCTGGCGGCATGCAGGGATAATGTTCATTTACAATAACTTTTGGGTATATTACTTTAAGCACTATTTTGAAACTCCAAGTATTTACGACGCCCTCCAAGATAAAAATTACAAATAGCTAAGTTATTATTGTCAAGTATACTTGACAGATTTAAGGCCGTCAAGTATACTTGACAATAAATTGGAACATAATTGAGTAATCCAAATGTTACTTGAACAAGAAGCCCTAAAGACCATAATAGAAGACTGGAGTTTTCATACCCATATTCCAAAAGCAGGGTTAACCAGGCAGGTGGCATTGCCTTCGAGTTTGCAACCAGATTTGGCGTTATTGATTCAAGGGGTACGTCGTGGAGGCAAATCAACACTCTTAACTCAATTGCCAGGACATTATGGGTTACCTTTATCACATTGTTATTTTTGTAATTTTGAAGATCCAAGATTATTAAATGATCTGAATTTTACTCTGCTCGATCAAATCATCGCATTCGCCAGAAAGCAACATTTACCAGCTGAAAAATGTTATTTTTTCTTTGATGAAATTCAAAATGTCGAAGGGTGGGAAAAATGGTTACACATGCAATTAGAGCGGCCTAAAAATAATTACTTCGTCTTAACAGGATCTAACTCATGTCTGCTAAGTGGTGAATTTGCGACAGCATTAACTGGACGTCATATTACGTTAGATTTATTTCCATTCTCATTCGCGGAGTATAAAACATTCTGTCCAGACAAAAACTTAGCAGATTATTTAGTAGCGGGAGGGTTTCCTCGTTCATTGACATTCGAGTATCCTTATCAATTATTACAAGAGTATTTTAATGACATTATTTATCGAGATGTGGTTAAGCGAGTGAAGGCTCGTTCTCCCGATTCGATTAAACAAGTAGTGAAAATGGCATTTGAAACTTGTGGTTCTGAGTTGAGCTTTAGAAAAATTGCTGCAGTCACCGGGCTATCAGTTGATACAGTTAAATCTTACCTAGAAGCTGCTGAATATGCTTATTTATTATTTGCATGTCCTTATTTTTCTTTTTCAGAAAAAAAACAATTAGGGCGGCAAAAAAAATATTATCCGATTGATACGGGATTACGTCATGCAATTACTAACACGTCACATCGTGATTTTGGTAAGAGTCTTGAATCATTAGTGTTTTTATATTTGAAACAAAATTATGAAAACGTATATTATTGGCAAGAGCCTGGTCTAGGGGAAGTAGATTTTGTTGCAATACAAGGTTCAACGATAACACCTTTTCAAGTAACTTGGGAAAAACCAGAATCACGTCATGAAAAAGCATTATTGAAATTCTATGAATATTATCCACAAGCTAATGAGGTGATATTTATTACCAAGGATAATGCAAGTATTTTTTTAAGTAAGTAAATATACCCAAGGCGGATGAAATTTAATACGGACTACTTACTTTGTTCCTTCTCTTCTTGCGCATGCAATTGCTTTCGAAATGTTTGCTCTTGGCTTGCAATGAAGTCTTGATAACCTTTCGGATCGATAAATGGATTAGTTTTACTCTTATCTAAAAGCGCATATTTTTGGTCAAGATTAAAATAGGAGCCGTGCGCACCAAGAAAAATATCGCATGGTAATGATTTTAATACTTGAAAGGTATGTTCATAATCTTGGGCAATATTAGGATAAGTGGTATTCCCTACCAATTTATATTCAGGAATAACATAAGGGCTGCCGACAATCACAACATGGTAATTTTTTCCATTTTCTGATTCTGTTGTTGTCCAAGTGGTGCAACCTTTGGTATGGCCTGGGGTAAGGTGGGCAACTAATACGACATTGCCGAGTTTTACTTCATCGCCATCATGTAATACGCGATCAACTTGCGTGGGGGTGTACAACATACTTGGATCATTACCATATTGAAAATCGGTTTTTCCACCTGATTCTATGGTTGAAACATCCGCATCCATCACCATATACTTTGCCCCAGTTTCTTGCTTAACAAGAGCGCTTCCTCCAGCGTGATCAATATGCGCATGGCTAATTAGCAAGATCTTAATATCACTCCATTTAAAACCGAGTTTTTCTACATTGGCTTTAATACTTGGAACATCACTAGCAAAACCACTATTAATGAGAATGTCGCCTTGAGGTGTAACAAATAAATAATCTGCTTGGTAAGCCGTTCCTACATAATAGAGATTACCTATTATGTGAAATGGTGGAAACGGCTTGTTGGTATCCGAAGCAGAATCAGCGTGGGCTAATTTCACATAACTTAAGGTTAGTATTAATAAAAAAAATTGAATAAATTGTTTGTTCTTCATAAATATAAGAGCTTAAAAAATAAAGTTATAAAGAAATGCAGGAAGTGACAATATTACTTCTTCCAATTAAATTTTATATCCAGCTCAATATCAGGATGTAAGCTTTTATGAACAGGGCATTGTAATGCTGCTTGTTCTAGTTTTGCCTGTATTTCTGGGGTGTAGCGTTCAGTACAATCAATCATAACAATCAATTTACCAACACGACGTTCAGGCTGTGTTGCCATAATTTTCTCGACTTCGGCACTGACACCTTTAAGCTCAATTTGCATTTTTTTAGCAGCGAGTCCCATGATAGTTAACAGACATGCGCCAAGGCTTGTGGCAAAAAGATCCGTGGGTGAAAAAGACTCACCTTTCCCGCCATTATCTTTAGGGGCATCCGTTTCAATCATCACACCGCTTTGCTCATGGGTGCACTGCGTATGTAAATCCCCAAGATAATCAATATGCATTTTTGTCATTTTCATTCCTTTCATTACAAGAGATGATAAATTATCTAACAATTACATAGTTATTAAAAGAGCCATAGAGGTCCAGTCAGAGTCCAAACTTTAGTTTCAGCTTATGCATTTCATTTGCAAAAAGTATCAAAAAAAGATACTTTTTGCAAATGAAATGCAAATTCCCTTATTGCAACTATTTCTTCTCTTTGACTTAAATTCCAAAATCAGACATAATCTAACCATATATAAACAAATGGTGATGTTTTGTCTGATAAGATAAGCAAATATCCACCAGAAGAAATTTTTCGTCTTCATGGTGGCCAACTGCGAATGAATGAGGCTATTAAGCATGGCATTACTCGTTATATGCTTTATTCGCTCCGAGATAAAGGTATTATTGAGCAAATTAGTCGAGGTGTTTATCGTTTGTCCGAGCTAGCTCCATTGAGTAATATCGATCTTGTAACAGTTAGTAGTCGTGTTCCTAATGCAGTTCTTTGTCTTATTTCAGCACTTTCTTACCACGGACTAACAACTCAAGTTCCTCATCAAATATCTTTTGCTGTTGTACGAGGGGCATGGTTGCCATCAATTGATTATCCTCCTATTCAGGTACATCGATTTTCAACGCAAGCATATAAAGCAGGTATAGAACAACATCAGATAGATGGTGTCACCGTAAAAATTTATTCAATCGAAAAAACTATTGTAGATTGTTTTAAATTTAGAAATAAAATTGGCATGGATATCGTGTTGGAAGCAATCAAACTTTATCGATCGCAAAAAAAAATCAAACTGAATGACATTATTAAATACGCCAAGATTTGTAGAGTAGAAAAAATAATAATGCCTTATCTGGAAATTATTGTATGAAATCACAACCAAAAAATATCGCTGTATCTATTCGGCAACGCTTGTTAAATTATGCAAAAAACAACAAGCGAACTTTTAATGAAATCCTTCAATATTACGCCATGGAACGTTTTTTGTATCGCTTATCAATTTCACCTTATATGACGAAATTACCATTAATCCATGCGTTAAACGAGAAAAGCTCTCTTCCAAATACATGGAAAACTTCGGGGCAATGGTCTTAATTATAAAAATGGAATATAAACCAATTTGTATTTGTTGAATGAGGATTAAAGTTAAATGACAATTCGTAATACTAAAATATTAACACGTTATAATGCTTGGGTTAATCAATTAATTTTTGAAGCAGTTACTAAATTGACTCTTGAAGTAACTACTGACGAGCAAAGAATCATAATTCAAAAGATAATACGTGTTCTCAATCATGTTGGCATTGTAGATCATATCTGGCAAGCACATCTTGAAGGTCGCGAACATGGGTTTACAGAACGCAATCCAAAAGACTATCCACCACTTGATAAATTGTGGCAGAAACAACAAATAATTGATAATTGGTATATAAACTGGAGTGATCATGCAACTGCTGAATCTCTTCAACAAGAGGTGAATTTTAAGCTAATTAGCGGCACCCGAGGTTGTATGACAAAACAAGAAATTTTATTGCATGTTGTTAACCATACAACTTATCATCGCGGCATGATTGCTAATTTGTTTACACAAATAGGATCAAAAGCACCTGCTACGGATTTAAATGTGTTCCTTCAACATCATATGTCTGAGCTGCTTGAAGTTTAAAAATGGCACCCAATTGTTGAGATGCTGAAATGAAAAATACGATGTAATGTATAAATGACGACTTTCTTTATGAAATCTATGTAGTCTCTCCTTCTCACCAATTGAAGAAATTAAATGGAGAGGGCTAAAAATATTGCCAGTTTCATGATAGTATTTTGTAAATATTTCTTAAAAGGTCGAGATTATGGATATAAATATGAAAGGACAAGTTGCAGTAATTACTGGCGCAGGGCGTGTAGGTGGAGTTGGTTCTGCTGTAGCAAAACAACTTGCACAACGCGGATGTCACTTAGTATTGAATTGCTTAAATAGCCACGATGAAATCAAGCAAGTTGCTGCAGAGTGTAATCAATATTCAGTTGATGTGATTACTTATGTTGGCGATTTAACCCAGGAATCTTCTTGTCAAGCGTTAGCCGAAATGACACAAGCTAAATTCGGTAAAGCTAATATCGTAGTTAATTGTTTAGGTTTCAGTAAAGCTATTCCTACCGAACGACTAGATTTAATTACGCCAGAGTTATTTGAAAAAACTTTTCAAGTTAATACATTAGCACCATTTTTCGTTGCTAAAGCATTCCAACAATTATTAAAAGAAAGCGGTAATGGTGTGTTAATTAATGTTTCTTCGACAGCTGGGTTTACAGGAAAATCTAGCTCTTTACCGTATGCCGTTGCAAAAGGCGCATTAAACACATTAACATTAGCGTTAGCACAAGCGTTTTCGCCAGAAATTCGAGTCAATGCAGTGTGTCCATCATTTATTGATTCTTCTTGGTGGAGAGATAAATTTTCTGATCAAGCAAAATATGAGAGCCTGAAACAAACTATGCGGGATAATAATTTACTTCGCCGCGTACTCGAGCCCAATGATGTTGCTAGAGTCATTATCAGTGTTATAGATAATCCAGCCATGACGGGAGAATTAATTAAGATTGACGCAGGTACGCATATTGGTAAAGCTAATCCGCGATAAGTAAGCATATTAATTGTAACCTGTCTTTAAAAGCCCGATAAAGAGCAATAACACTGCGGATATTCCTCATGTGAAGTTTTTGTGATTAAATCCGGAGGCGATTTATTAAAATGAGCATTGCAAATTATATAAAATTTGATATAATTATTGTAATTAAGGAAGGTTAATAATCACCAAGGAGGGCGAGCCTATTAAATATTACGAGGTATAACAACAAATGAAAGACCTAGTTTGGTTAGGCACAACTCTAGATGATATACGAAATTATCCTTTTGATGTGAAACAAGATATTGGTTATAACTTGGATAAAGTGCAACGAGGACTTGAACCTTCTGATTGGAAGCCTGTGGCTACTATTGGAGCCGGGGTAAAAGAAATTCGAATTCATTGCCGAAATGAATATCGCGTATTGTATGTTGCAAAATTTGATGAAGCTATTTATATACTTAATAGTTTTGTCAAAAAAACGCAGCAAACGCCAGTGAAAGAAATTGCATTAGCCAAGAAACGCTATGCAGAGTTGATAGCTTTTAGGAGGGCAATTCCATGAAAAAACACACTACAAAAGGCAGTGTTTTAGATGATTTAGGCTTTGATGCTGCTGAAACAGAAAATCTTAAAATTCGTGCAGCGTTAATGAGAGCTATTGAAGCGGAATTAAAACATCGGAAATTAACTCAAACGGCAGCAGCAGAATTATTAGAAATCAGTCAACCACGCGTTAGTGACTTAATGCGTGGTAAAATTCATTTATTTACAATTGATTGTTTAGTTACAATTCTGATGCAGTTAGGTAAACCAGTAAGATTAATCATTGATGATAGAATTGCGGCTTGAACTCTCATTATGCATACATACCAACATAATTGAAATTTAATGAATAGTTATGGGTGGAAAGTTCCGATAATTAGTGCATGCTTTAATGAGATCTACGAGACTATGCTCGTTTAATTATGAGTGATACAAGTATCATTTCTTCAGCAATCCAAACTCAAAACTTTTCCCCCATCCTTGATTAACTGCTAATTGAATCCACATCATTGCGATTGGCTCAATAAATCGTGCAGTATTTAATGCTCCTGTGTCTACAGCATTAAAACCAATTTTATTAGCCAATGCCATTACTTTATTTTTTGCACTAATATCATCACCACAAATCGGTAGAAAAACATTTTTCTTTATATCAGATGATTTTTCGATAGTTTCTGCACCAATAGTATTAAAGGCTTTAATAACTATGGCATTATGCGCTTTTGATGCAATTTGTTCAGCGCCAGAAGTGGTATATCCAATTTCAAGGCCACTGACGTCAGGCAGTAATGGCGTTGTAACATCAATTAATATGCGATTATTCCAATCAGGAATGGATGCTGCAATTTGACATGCGGCATGATAAGGTACAGCTAAGACGACAATCTCAGCTGCAGCAATAGCATCACTCACGGTTGTTAAAGACGCCTTCTTGCCAAATTCAAGGAGACTATCTTTATATTTCATAAGATCTGAGACACCAAACTGAACGTTAATATCATGCTGATTTAAGGCTTTACCAAAAGCTCTTCCAAAGCGGCCCATTCCAATAATTGCAATCGACATTTTATTCTCCTATTATTAATTGTCTAATTAGAAGTTATATGGGGTTAACAAATGACATTTCAATGGAGGGATGAAAAATTTTTGACTATCTTAATTCAGAAGTGATATTAAGGATTACTCATTTCATGATAGTATTATTACAAACTACTCTTAATAAAAGGGAAAAGACATGTTAGAAATCAAAACCGAAAAAGTGATTGATGCAAGTCTCGAGGATATTTGGAAAGTTCTTACTAATTTTAGTGATTATAAAAACTGGAATAGTTTTATTACAAATATTTCTGGAACCTTAGTCGAGAATGAAAAACTTATTGTACACATTAGTCCGCCAAATGGGAAAAAAGAAAAATTTTCTCCCAATCTTTTAAAAGTTAAAAAATTACAGGAAGTTCGTTGGGCCGGAGTATTTATTTCTCCATGGCTATTTCGCGGAGAGCATTATTTTAAATTAACAAAAATATCAGAAAAACAAACCTTGCTAACACAGGGTGAAATTTTTACAGGATTACTCGTTCCTCTTGCAGCTAAAAAATTAAATGGCAATGTTAAAAAAGGCTTTGAAAACATGAATGAAGATTTGAGGAAAAAATGTTGCGCTATTTAATGAGTTCGATGTTTATTTTAATAACTAATTGCGCATTTGCAGAGGCTAATCCAGTAATTTGGAAAGCAACTTACTATAATGCCATTCCTAATAATCCCAACGTCAGTCAACAATATTGTGATTCACATGAGCCTGGAACTTTTATTGGTAATGTTAATGATCAATTAAAAAATGGTGCCATTACGAATAGGGGGATTAAACTAACAAATTTTACGTTTCATCAAGAGCTACACCAGGGAATTTTTTTTATGAATGGCACCTTGCTCGCAAGTGGTATAGATGATAAGCAAAATTGGCAAACAAAAATTAGTTATTACGTTTACAAACTTTCCCCTAATGGCATTACAAATGGTGTATGGAGCAGTAAAGAATGTAAGGGACTATACAAGGGCGAAGTTATTAAAATTTAAACATGGCCCATATTACACATGGTATTATATAAGTATCATGATACTAAGCTTAACTAAATCATTTTATTACTCACTACTGGTGCAATTATCACGCTCAAATATCCACGATTCTGATTAAGCTCCGCAGCCACTGCTACTACTTGCTTTTAGACAATTGATATCTACCCGCGGAAGTCTAAATTCATTTCTAATATCAATCAACTCAAGGATATAATCTTTTAAATTATCGTTGATATCGTCAGCATCCAGTACGTCTAAATATAATCGATGACGTAAAGCATCATTAATTATTTCTTTATTAGAGTTATCATTGTCAAGAATATTTAAGTGAAATTTATATATCATCATATTTGCAGACATATTTTGCAAAGATAATATAGGTGTTTTCATCCCTGGGCGATACATTCCTGCTTGATAACTTATTTTTTTAATAAATGATTCTAAATGAGGGTGTCGTTGAATTAATTGATTTCTAAGACAGCAAAAATCAATAATGATTTTCTCTTTTTCACTAGGGTTAAAAAAAGTGGAGATTTTTTTCTTTTCTTCAAGCTTGATAATAGAGGTATTAACAACCATGAGCTCAACTAATGCTTTTTTTAATATTTGCGCCCCATTTGAGTTGCTCTCTCCGGTATAATCAATTATCAGTTGTAACTCACCATGAGGAGGCTTGTTTGTTAAAAATTGAATGAATTTTAAAAAGGTAACGTAATTATTGTCATCTACCCCAACGGTTAGTCGCAATTTCTTCGGAATTTTTTCACTTACTATGGCACTAGCTAATGCCATTATTGCATCTTCAGTAAGTGAATTACCAGACAAGTCGAGCGTTAAATCGCGAAGACACTTTTTGCTTTGCAGAGCCGTGGCTATAGCCTTAATACCCTTAACGTCAATATTGTTACATGACAAATCTAGGCATATGCTTTTAGCACCGCCCACAAGCGCGTCAGCTAATTTACTTGCACCCGTATCACCAATATTTAGTGCGTGTAAGTTTAGAGCCAATCCCTTTGGACAATTTTTGCTTTTGATCACATTTGCGAGCTCATTGAGCCAAATTTCTTGAAGTGGTGTCCTCCAGCAGAGTTCTAAATCGGGTGGGCAATTATTGCTTAGTAATGCTTGGGCAAATTGAGTAATCGCATCATTACTAAAAATGGAGCTAAATAAATTTATTCCTAAATTTTCTGGACAACGCTTAGAATTAAGTAATGTACATACATATGCTAAATCTTGATCGTCGTCAATATAACCAAAAATACAACGACCTGTTGGTGATTCAAGCTTATTGATGTTGAAAAAATCATCTATGCTATATTTTTTATTGTTATGTATATTTATAACTACAAAGGTGGCATTATCGTTTTTTTTTGTCATTATCTTCGTGCTCAAGTGTATTTTTCAGTTGCGTATATTATAATAAATAGTTTAAAAAATAACACAATTAGGATGTGAAAGTATTGAAGCAGCATTTTTTATCTATCATGATGATTTGCATAGGTGGTGGCATTAGCGTTATGGCTGAGGCCAGCACGCCATCATCACCACCGCCATCATCGTCAACACAACCCACCACATTTACGAGTATTAGTTCAAATCCAGCCGCTGTAAATAGCGTAACAGGTACCAGTGCAGCACAACAATATATAGAAAATTTGCTTGGTATCAAAAATGATCATGGAATACGAATTGGAGGTGCTTGGATTGCCGACACGAATGACCTCTTTGCTGGTGGAATTCCAAATGCACAACAATGGACATCAAATAGCTCATTATTGTTGGGTATGCTTGTTGATACACAAAAACTGTTTGGATTGCCAGGGGGAACATTTGGGGCTGAGTTTTTACAATTTAATGGGCAGCCTACGAATGAACAAGCCGGGACAGTACAAGGCTATAATAGTTTACCCGGTCCACCACCATTAAATCGTTCAGAGTTGTACCAACTTTGGTATCAGCAGCGGCTTTTTAATAATAAATTAATCATTAAGGTTGGTAAAACGATACCAACATATGATTTTGATAATGTTGTTAAGCCAGTCGCTTTGAGCAACAATAATTTAAATATCCCTGCCGTTAGTGGTTTAATTTATACGCCATTATTTGTGAATCCAACTACGCTCGATGTAATACCAGGATTTTATAATTCGGCTTATGGTGTCACCGTCAGTTATTTACCAACCAAGCAATGGTATTTTTCTTTTGGTGCCTATGACGGTAATTTGGCTAATGGTACCCAAACCGGGATGAAAGTAGGCCCAACATTCAATGGCAACTATTTTTATATTGGCGAAACCGGTGTCTCTTGGTTGTTAGGTAAGCAAAATAAGCCGGGCAATATCGGCATTGGCGCATGGGAACAGTCAGGCCCAATAACCTCCTCACCGACCATTGCAGAGGATCATGCAGCAGGCTTTTACATTTTTGGTAATCAACGTTTGTGGTATAAAGATCCTTTTCAAAATAGAAGTGGAATTTCTGCTTTTTATCAATATGGAAGTAATAATTCGCAAGCACTACCTGTTAATCGCTATGTTGGCGGAGGACTAACCGCTTTTGGCTTGGTTCATAATCGCCTTGATGACTCCATCGGTATTGGTGCATCGTTATCATGGCTGAATCAAAATACTTATGTACGGTCGACAGAATTAATGTATCAAGCTTATTATCAAGCAAAAATCATGACGGGCATTTATTTAGAACCCGTGCTTTCTTATATTCCCACGCCGGGCGCCAGTGCTAATTTACCACCAGCTTGGGCTGGGACATTGCGCCTGATTGTGTTGTTTTGATTGTAAACAGATCCTAACAAATAGTTCTTATTAATTTGCATTGTGGAACGCCATCAATAGCAAATTTCGTTGTTTCTCTCGTGAAACTTGCATCTGCTTTTCCTATACTTCCCCCATTGTTGTTGATAAAATCTAGGATTAAGTGGCATATTTAGATTGTCGGTATATATGGAGCTGATTCAGTGCAGCATTATAATTTTGAAACTTCGAAAGCATTTATGAATTTATTTTCGATCGAACCGTCTCAAGCCGGTTCATTAGATAATTTAACATTTGCTGTGAAAGATAATATTGATGTGGCAGGATATAAAACCTCTTATGGTAGTAAGGCATGGTTTGATGCAAATCCACCAGCGGTAAGTCATGCTATTTGTGTGGAGCAATTATTAAATGCTGGGGCTCGCTGTATCGGAAAAACTATTACTGATGAACTTACCTATAGCTTGGCAGGTGAAAATTATTTTTATGGAACACCAATTAATCCAAAAGTGCCAGAGCGGATCCCCGGTGGGTCTTCTAGTGGATCGGCCTCAGCTGTTGCATGTGGTTTAGTTGATTTTGCTATAGGCACTGATTGTGCTGGTTCAACCAGGGTACCCGCTAGTTTTTGTGGCATCTTAGGCATGCGACCTACAGCCTTTCGTATTTCTGAGTCAGGAATATTACCTTTTTCGCCTAGTGTTAGTACGGTAGGTATTTTAGCGAATGAAATAACAGTTTTAGAAAAAGTTATGCGTGTTTTATTGTGCAGCAGCCATAAGCTAGCGGCACCAGTTAAACATATTTATTTATTGGAAGATGCTTTTGCTATCGCAGATGAGGAAATCAACAAAGCACTGCAAGAGAAAATTGCTCAATTGAGAGATAGGCAAGATATAACCGTATCTTCAATTACCTTAAGTGAAATCGTTGGCGAGGATATATCACTTTATTCATGCAATGAAGAAGCATTAAGAGTGGTACAGAGTACTGAAATATGGAATGCATTAGGAAGTTGGATTACTGCATTCAATCCAGAAATGGATCCGCAAATTCGTCGTGTGCTTGAAGATGTTAAGAATATAGATCGTTCAAAATTGAATGATGCTTTATATACATGTGAACGCATTTATACTAAGGTATCGCAATTTACTAAAACAGGTGATTTATTTTGTTTTCCAACCGTACCGATTCTACCCTTGCTTAAAGGTGAATTAGAAAATATTGAAAAGGGCAAGGATTTTTATAGACGCGCCATGGCTATTACCTCATTTGCCGGTGCCGCACGATTACCGGAGATTTCTATTCCAGTGACGAATGTAAGAAATATTCCCATTGGTTTATCTTTAGCTGCAGGTCATGGCCAGGATGAATTTTTACTGGCATCAGTAAGGCAGTTATTTGATGGATGGAAATGATGCACAAAGCAGATGCCAAAACACCTTATGCGTTAGGTCATGATCAAGCGGCGGCAGACAGATTGGAATATCAAAATATTTTGTTGCGTCAACGAACAGAATTACATATCACACGGGCTGGTTTAACTGAAGGTATGCATGTACTGGAAATAGGATGTGGAACAGGTGTAGTATCATTGCATATGGCTAAAATAGTTGGGGACAATGGTTCTGTCACGGCTCTTGATCTTAGTCAAGAAATGCTTGTTACTGTTAAAGCAAGTGCAGAAAAGCAAGGTTTATTAAATATCAAAACCGAGTGCGCTAATATTACCGAAATCGCTTTAGAACCAAATACATTTGATTTCATTTATTGTCGCTGTGTTTTAATGCATATCCAAGAGCCACTATGTGTTCTCAAAAAAATATTATCTGCACTTAAGCCAGGTGGTGTATTTGCTTGTCAAGAACCAGTTTTAACTTCTCATTTTTTACGAAAGAGACCAGGTTTTTTTGATGAAATGAATAGTGTATTTCGTAATATAAGTAATGATCGAAATGTTAATTATGATATTGGCTCATGCCTTGTTGGCTTGTTTGAGCAAGCAGGATTTTCTGGCATACAACAAAGCTTCTCGCAAGATATTATCTCCATTAACACTATGAAGCCATTACTTATCAAAGGATTAAATGACTTTAAACCTGCTGCCTTAGAAGCAAACCTTGCGACAGAAGATGAGTTCAACTTTTTCCAAGAACAGATTAATAAGCTGCCCGAAGGTGATGATGAAAATGATGACTATTGCATGTCACAGCAATGGCAAGTGAATGGTAGTAAATTTTTTTAATAATATAGAACAATTAAAATTATTGACATTGCCGCTACGTAAAGCTTTAGACTTAGAGTCGAAAAGTGAGGAGCAATAATGAATTATACAATCAAACAACTTGCGGAGTTATCAGGGGTCAGTACCCGTACATTACGTTATTACGATGAGATTGATTTATTAAGTCCCGCTTTTTATGCAGCAAATGGTTATCGATATTACCAAGAAGAGCAACTGCTCATGTTGCAGCAGATTTTGTTTTTTCGCAGTTTTGGTATCAAGTTAGAAGCCATTCACGAGATTATCAAAAAAGATGATTTTGATAAATTGAAGGCATTATACCAACATCGACGATTTTTAATCGAGCACATAGATGAAAAACAACAATTATTGCAGACAATCGATAAAACTATCCTACATCTCAAAGGGGAAATTAATATGACCGAGCAAGAAATGTATTTGGCATTTAAACATCCGAAACAAATTGAAATGGCTGACTATATAGTCGCTAATATGGGCGATGAAGGCGCTAAGCTTATTGAAAAAAGTAAAGAAGCAGTAAAACAACTTACTATCAAAGATTTAGAACGACTGGAAAAAGAAAATGCTTTCATGGCGAAAGTATTGAAAATGATGCTAGAACAAGGCATTAAACCTGATTCTGAATTTGCGCAGGATTTCATAAAGTATCATGATGAAACACGAGTTAAACCATTTGCTGATATTTCAGATGATGCGTATATTAAATTAACTGAATTAGATATTGCGCATCCTGAATCGAGAAAAAGATTTGATGACTTACACCCTGATTGTGCGGATTTTTTTCTTCAAGCCGTAAAAATATTTGTAAAGAATCGTCAAAAAAGTGCATAATTGTGAATACTTCGATGTAGGGTGGATTAGCGCCTCCAGGCGCGTAATCCACCACGGTTAGATATCTCTGAATAAATGTAGGAGCCAATCTCAAATGTCATCCCGCAAACTCCTGGATCGAGAATTAAAAACAATTGAGTTAAAAGATGGTCGATTTATCGGTTATGCTGAATATGGCGATCCCCATGGTATTCCTATTTTTTATTTTCATGGTTTTCCTGGGAGTAGATTAGAGGCTGGGTGTTTTCATGAAGTAGCTGTTGCTAATCACTATCGTTTGATTGGCCTTGACCGTCCAGGCATGGGCATGTCATCTATTAATCCTAAAGGAAGTATTCTCTCATGGGCAACTGATGTCGCAAATTTTGCTGATTGTTTAGGCATAGAAAAATTTTCAATTATTGGCCATTCAGGTGGTGCTGCATTTGTGGCTGCTTGTGCTTATGTCATTCCACAAAGATTAAATAAGGTGATAATTGTTTCAGGTATGGCACCTTTGGATAATCCAGAATCAAAAATAGGGATGGCTCACGGACAAAGAGTTGCGAATAAGTTAATTCAAACTATGCCATGGCTTACATCACTTATGATGAAAATAACACGCAAAGTGTTAAAAAATTCTAATAAAAAAATGATGGAACAAATGCTTAAACAACTACCTGAAGTAGATCAAGCTATTTTTCGCGATCCAGTGTATGGGCCGGTTCTTATTAACAATACGCTCGAAGCATTTAGACAAGGGATTGCTGGTCCTGCTCAAGAAATGAAATTGTTATTTAATCCATGGCAATTTAATCTAGAAAATATTACTTGTCAGGTTATTATTTGGCAAGGAGCGCTCGATACACAAGCACCGATATCACATGCGAAGATTTATGCTAATTTAATACCCGGTGCGCAGTTGAACATAATTGAAAATGAAGGGCATCACTCGTTGTTAAAAAATCACATTGATAAAATTTTAGATGATATTAAACTCGATTAATTTTTTTCACCATTAAATAACTGATATGACCTTTAAATGTCCCTTTATCTGCATTAAACTCGCCTACGCGTTTAAACCCAGCTTTTTCATAAACATGTTGTGCTCTGGGATTGTCTTCATTGGGGTCGATAAAGAACGTATCAGCTTGAGAATCAATTTCAGTACTAAAAAACTCAGTAAATGCTTTTAATGTTGGTGCAGCAAACCCTTTCCCCAAAAAATGTGTATTTCCAATACCAAAATCAAGCGTTATCGTGTGGCCTGTTTTAGATAAATTAGCTCGATGTAGATCAGTAATATCTTGTTGTTCAGTTTTTATTTCTGATGTCAGAATAAAACAAAATGGTTGTTCATCAGATATTCCAACCCAATAACTTATCAAGCCATTAAAATAATTTGATGGTTCTTTGCGACCATTGATAAAATTAATAATGTCATCTTTATGTTCTTGACTATTATCCCAGAATTCTTGCATATGAGGTTTTGCTAGCCAATTAAAAATGACCTGTTGATATTTTGGGGTGACTTTTTCAAAGCTAATTTCCATACGATTAATTTCCATCTAAAACAACTAAAAATTATTACGCAATCGTTGTTCATTAGTGGTTTCATCCAAACGGCCTTTCTCTAATCGCGGTAAACAACAAAAGAATATTTGCACGGTATTGTATACATGAGCCCAGGAAAAACTAGACGGATCAGTTCCATCCCCATCGCTGCAACAATCTGATAATATTGTTCGGCCATTATTCGGATTTCTATTCGCTTGTTCTTCGAATGGTCTTTGTGTTGGATCATGAAAAAACATGTTACTTCGCCTTATTGTAATTAAAATATATAACAATGTTATATTGATTATATTTAAAACACAACATACGATAAATAAAACGAAATTGCTGCACTCATGGTGCTAGAGATATTAACAATAAATAATAAAGAGGCGTATACAATACACCTCTATGAACGAACGATGCTAATTTATTAGCATAATATTAATAGTGTTTTAAAGAGTTAGCGCTAAAGAATTAATTTTGTTACAAATATTATTTGTATATTGGTGATTTCTTTAGATCCTCATCATTGACTTGCTCGAATCGAGGAATACAAGGAACTAAAGACGCTACCATATTAAAAAATGAAAACCCACTTTGTGTACGATGTGGAGCAATTTCATTTGTTTTATCTGAGCTATCGCTACCTTCGCAGCAATCAGAAAATATGGTTTTTCCATCTTCCACATTTTTCAGTATTTGCTGTTCTTGTATATGCTTGCCTGAATCATACATAAACCACATTTTTATTTTGCCTTATTGCTATTTGAATAACGATGACAATGTTATATTGATATTATTTAAAACACAATATGACATAAATGAAACTGATTATTTCATTTATGATAATAATAACGTTATTAGATTAATATCCAGCGCGATCTAACTCGTAGTTAATAATCACCACACACTGTGAAGCAAATAGCATTTTCTTACCTAGGCTAATAGTCTTAAGACCATGCCTTTTGAGTCCTTTAATACTTTTTGCGGGCATAGCGAGATGATCACTTAAGACGAAAACAGGATCTTCTTCGAATTTAGTTGTTCTAACATCATCCCCTTTTTTATCAAGTAGATAAACGGGCCGTGTTTCAAGCAAATTATTGACTAATTTTTCAAAACCAAAACCACTTATTTGTAGACCGGGAGCGATTATTTTTGTTTCATCTTTTCGTAATCCTGGGCTATCTTTTAATGCTTTTTCTACTAATTCAAGTACCGCCTCTTCATGGAAACCCGCTAGTGATAAACCATCATTACTTGATAACTTAATAGTGCGGGGAAAATCTTCTGAGCTATCAAGAATGATATAAATTTCGACATCATCTCTAAAATCACTCGAAACAAAAAAAGCATTAATGACAGAATGCGCAACCACTTCAAAGTGTTCTTTTGTGCCAATAGAGGATCTAATTTTATCCCAACGCGTTGTACCTTTACGTGCTCTGATTATAAATGTTCGCATCAAGTAGTCCTCAATATCTTGCTATAAATTTATTTGTTTTATACGGAATTACTAGTATACACAAATTCAACATTAAACGTGGTCATTCACTCTACAAAAAACAAGCATCAATATTGATGAATCACTTGGCTGTGGATAAGTTTACTTTTTTCAGTAAATTTATTTAATTAAATAAACTCAATTGCTCATCCATGATTCAAGTGCTAGCCTTAATATAGTTGTATAAAATTAACTCGAAATGGAGGCTGACATGAAATCAGCTATTACTATCGTTGGATTGATTTTGGTTATTCTCGGCATTGTGACGCTTGGATATCAGGGGTTTACCTATACAAAGCAGGAAAAAGTTGCCGAAGTAGGCAATATTCAAATTACTGCAGATACAGAAAAGCATGTTCGTATCCCACCCATTCTAGGTGGCACATCAATTGTGGTTGGTGTTGTATTAATTGCGGTTGCTAGAATGCGTATGAAATAAGTCGGTAATACTCATTCCAGAGAAATTAATATATTAGAAAGATCATTAGTAGGGGCGTATTGCATACGCCCATTTACTACACGTCATAGTTCTTTCATATTATACGATATTTCCAATATCACCCTTCCAATGCTTTGGTAAGATTTATAAATTAACTAGTTACATATCCGTAATTTTACGAATACAAAACTCTATCAATAAATGATAAACTCTATTATCTTAATAAACCGAGTGATTCAGATGAAAAAAGTGATAATTATTGGTGGTGGATTTGCCGGTGTCTGGAGTGCGCTGGGTGCCATGAGATTACGTCGCTTCCATAATAAAGAGGGTGATATTGAAATTACCTTGATTAATAAAGACGATTATCATGGCATGCGGCCACGTTTTTATGAGCAAGATTTGAGTGAAGTACGTGTGCCACTCGAAAAAATATTAACGCCGGTTGGCATAAAATATAAATTGGGTGAAGTGCTCCAAATTGATCATGCCGCACAAAAAATCCAACTAGAAAATACCTCATCAGAGTTAGAAATAATGGAGTATGATCGCTTAATATTAGCGGCTGGCAGTCATCTTTATACGCCACCTATTCTTGGACTTAGTACGTATGGATTCAACGTTGATACTTATGCAGCAGCCGAACATCTTGCTATTCACTTAAACTCATTGCCACATAAACCAGCAAAAGGTCAATATACGTTAGTTGTCGTCGGTGGTGGTTTTACGGGTGTTGAAGCAGCGACAGATTTCATTGATCGTTTAAGAAATATTGCTCCAAACAAAGAAAATGTGCGTGTTATTGTGTTGGATCATAATGAAATTGCTAGTTCATTAGGGCATGAACCACAAGCGGTTATTCAAAAAGCATTTCGTGATTTAAACATTGAAACTAGAACTAATGTGCATGTCAGTAAAATTGAGCCAGATCATGTTGTGTTAGATTCGGGGGAAGTGATTGATACACAAACGGTAGTATGGACTGCCGGCATGCGGGCAAGTTCATTAGCAAAAATGTTTTCTACTGAGCTCGATAAGGTTGGTCGTTTGCCCGTGGATTCCTTTTTGCGAATTAAAGGTATCGCAAATTGTTTTGCAGCAGGGGATGTTGCAGCAGCAATGACTGATGAAACACATCGCGCCTTACAATCATGTCAACATGCGATGCCACAAGGACGTGTAGCAGGGCATAACGTGATAGCTGATTTATTAGGTAAATCATTAGTACCATATGAGCAACGAAAATTTGTAGTCTGCATTGATTTAGGATCATGGGGCGCACTGTTTGCCGAAGGCTGGGAGCAACGCGTTGTGGCTGAAGGTAAAGAGGCGAAGAAAATAAAAAATTGGATTAATCGTGATCGCATCTATCCGCCAATGGATGGAGATATGGAAAAATTACTAGAAGCAGCGGCTCCCGTATTTCGGGTGATTGAGACAAAAAAAATTTAATATGTGTGATTCCGCAGCTATTTACATGCTATTCCTCTATATGCTGTTGTTACAGGTGTTCTTATTTCCGAACTACATCCAACAGAGGGGGCCTCTTTATGGCGAAAGAAAATACAATCTGCCACCGAAAGTTTCTCTTTCCCTTTTCCTTCAGGAAAACTGGATTTTAATTTATTAAATTCATCTTCTAATGCATTTAACGTATCCATGAAATATTGAGCTTCTGGCGATGTGAGTGTTACTATCGCGTGATCTTTAGGTAAGGCTTCCTTAAACTGGTTTAACTTCAGTTTAAATTTTTCAAATGCCGTAACAACAGCAGAATACTTCGGTACATCTTGCGCAGTTTTTCTATCATCTCTAAGTGCATTAAACTCATTTGCCAAGGCTGAAAAAACTGCTGCGTTAATACTCTCCGGAAAAGGCATACCAGGATGTTTTATTTTATAATAATGGTGATATAACGTAATAATGTCGCGTTGAAAATCATTAACAGAACAGAATAATGCATTTAGTTTTTTATCAAATTGATTTCTAACTTCATCAATTTCAGGTATGGCTTCAAGATTCAACAAACTTCTACTCTGAAGTTGTTTGCATTTTTCTTTTAACACCGTTAATTGAGCTTTATACGAATCAATTTGTGCCGCTGATTGAGTTGGCATTTCTTCCGCAGGAGGTAATGTAGCGAGAAAATTCTGTACTTGAGACAAAAAGTCGGTTGTTTCTTCAGTAAAGATACCATAAAACGTTAAAACTTTTCTGGCATTAGTATGTTCAGGAAATTGACTTGCCATGTGAGAAAAAACGTCTATCGGTGTATTCTGCAATGCAGACTCATTAGTATTGGTTATTGTTAATAACTCTATAAATGAATTTTCAATTGTACTTAATAATTCATTTATTTTTTTAGAAAAAGATTTCAGCTGCTCATTAAATGTAATTCCAGCTTGACCAGCCAATGGTACATTATTGTTTGTTATCGATAAAGACGGAGACTTGTTTTTCGCTAATTTCTTTTTCCCAGAAGTATTCCATAATGCTAAATGTAGGTTTTGATTAAGTTCAAACAGTTTAGCTACGGAAAGATTCCATAGCTTGCCCTTATCTAGCATATAAGAATTTGAAGTATGTTGTTTAGTCGATTGTAAATTATTTTTACTGATTAAGTCTTCGATTATGGTAGATACACGTTGAGAAGGTAATGAAAACTTCTTACCGTCCATGGCCGTGATTTCAATCATTTCTTCTTCAGATAATAAAGTTAATTCAATATCATCTTCTTTGTCGACAATCCGTTTGGGTAAACCATGAAAAAGATTTTCTGCAGTGAGTTTTAATGCGTCATCATACATGTTTAAAAAATAATTTATGATAAACTTAATACTAACAACAGAAAGGATAATTCCGAGGGATGCCCAATTGAAATTAATTTTCGGTAGTTCAGTTTCTTCAATTTTTGAATTTTCAGATCCTTGCTTTGGTGTTGGAAATGTTTCAGCTGTCTCTGATGGGCTTGTTATACTATCCAATATTTTTGATTTTACAGTATCACGCCATTTGAAAATATGTAAGTTGTCTGAAGGGAAGAACCCCCCATAGTTCTTCGTCGCCAATAATGTTTCAAATAACGATTGAAATATAGAATCTGCCTCGTGCTCATGCACCTGAACGCCATCCTTATTATAATAAGGAGCTTTATGTTTTCCAGAAAAAATATATTTAAATATTAATGGGAACCACCCCTTATCTTGTCGACACATTTTTTCTATTATTGGTTTGGCATATTGTTGGTTAAGTAAAAGATTAGGACGTAACCAAAAACATTTAAATACTAAATTAAGATTACAATCGATGGCTTGCATGGCATAAGAAAAAATTTTTTCTTCAGAAAAATCAGTAATATTAGTGTGTAGTAAAAAAAATCTCTCTGACAACGTTCTTTCAGTAACAAGCCAGCGATGGGTAAACTCAGCAATTTCTTTTTCATCGAAATCTTTAAGTGGAAATTCTGCATGAGTAATATTATAAGAATTGATTGACAGTATCTCATTAGCAAGAATTTCTTGGTTGGTATAAAATAAAAACTCTAATTGCGCACTTTTTTCGGGATGTACAGCAACATAACGAAGCGCGCCAGCCAAAAATTCTGTAACATCAGTTTCTTCGCGAGTTACCAAACTATGCCACACTGAAATAGCTCGTGAAGAAAGATGTTTAAATTTCTCATCAGTAATTAAGTGACAAAATAATGGTCCGTGATTTGATAATATGAGTGTTTCAAAAAAATCTTTATTTAAAATATTATCTATATCAGCATTAAATCTACCAGATACTTGTTCAATAAGTTGTTTTAATAAGGGTTCTGGAATTTCGTCAGGAATGGGCTCTAAAAATAGTGTTGCCTCAGCAAACATCAAATTCAATATGTCCAATTTAGCTGATTTTATCATTAAATCGAAATAATTTATTAATTGTAATTCAGCAGTAAATAATTGACCGTGATTAACATGACCAACAAATCGATGTGATGTCAATTCAGTAACAACAGTTTGTAAGTGAGAAATATAAAAAGGAATGTTTTGGAAATAGAAATCAAGAACTCCTAAATTACCTGCGTTGACAGCTACACCAAAAGGAGAAAGTTCGTCTGAGTTTTCAGTAAACCAATCAATTGTATTACAAACATCAAGTCCTTTTTGAAATGCTTGTGCTCCAATAGTTATATTTTTTGCGGCTAAATGTAATAAAGTTTCATTATCTGAGTTGGTAATAGTAAAATCTTCGGCCTTTGGATTTTGAAAAATTCGTTGCCAATCTGATTCAGTTAGTTCTTCATTAAAAAATTCATTAAAAAAGATGGGATGAAGAGGGGGGGATTTTGATATCTCTGCCATGGCTTGTAACTCAGCAATTGAAACCGGCTCATTTGATCCCAGTTCTTGCGTAATAATTTTCTCTGTGGTGGGACTTGTAACAATATTTGCCATTAACGAACCAGTGTGACGGTTTTTGGGTATTGCACTATAAACAGCTATATTGGCGTTGGGAAATATAGGACGGCCAAGATCAATAAATTTGGTAGGATCAAGTCTGGCAATTAAAGATGCTTCTAATTCTTTAATATCAGGATGATTTCGAGTAAATAAAAAATCTGCTATTTCTGCTACATCATTAGGGTCAAGATAAAATGGTTCTAATCCCTCATGATTGTCTAACTCGAAAAAATCTTCTGACTCATTCTTTATATTTGGTCTTCCTGCCAATGGGGCAACAACTGCCATAGCTGCACCAAAAGCCACAAATCCACCAAGGATAACTAATCCAGTCATGATTTTTATAGTGGGGCTAGTCTCACAATAACGTATTAAGGGAGTTACTTGTTTAACTAAGCTATTTAAAAAAGATGACTTATGCTCTGATGCGGTTGAAGATGACTTAATATTTCCAGATAATGAATTGATAGATTGTGTATCAAGATTCTCGTCTAATGAGGTTGATGCTACCACATTTAGTGATGTTGGATTTGAATAAAATACACGTTGAATGGTTTTTTTAAAAAAACTATACATAATAGGTCCTATTTGAATTTATTATGGAACTTTAAGTATATTATTATGTTGCTGGTACATATTGCAATTGGCAATCACCATTCGCATTAGGCGTTAACACTAATTCATCTTTATCGTTAGCAACGATTATATTACCTTTATAATATTGATCCATGCCTTTAATAAAATCATTCTTTGCTTGTACAGTGGGAACAAATGGCGGTACAAAATGAGTAAGTACCAAATTTTTAGCTTGCGCACTTTGAGCGATTTTTGCTAATTGCAACGTATCAGAATGGTATTTAGGAATTTCATTCATAAGTGCATACTTTGTCATATTGCCCGCTTTTTTCTCCATATCGGCCATGGTTTTTACGTCATGTGCATTAAGAGATTCACTAATAAATACCGTAGCATTTTTAGCTTCGGCAGTTTCACTTGGAATAACTGTCGTATCACCACTAATAGTTACGCTGCAATTTTTATATTGCAAACGATATCCTACTGCGGGATAGACTGGGCGATGATCCACTTCAAAGGCAGTTATTTTAATGTCATTTTTTTGATAAACAGTTTTATCTTGATGAATAACATCTATCAAATGTGGAACAGGCATGGCATTGGAAGGATCAAGCATATTTTGACTGTCAATAGCGCGAAACTCAGTATCAAATTGATAACTTTCTTTTAAACCATTAACAACTTGTTTAACACCATAAGGACCATAGACATTGAGCGGTTGATTGCGACCATCCACCCACGAGCCATTAGCTACTTGTCCTAAACCAGCAAAATGATCAGAATGCCAGTGGGTTATAAAAATATTAGATATTTTTGTATAAGGTAACCCCATGGCGGCTAAGGTTTGAATAGAACCTTCACCCGCATCAAACAATAAAAATTGATTATCTGCAACTACTGCAAGGCAAGAGGGTTTATGTATTTCTTGCATATACAGTTGTGGTACACCAGTGCCACAAACATAAATATGAACTTTCCCATCTTGGGGTAATGGTTTGACGGCATTTGCAGCTGGCGAAGCGGCATATATGGAAGTAGCTATCGTTCCTAACGCTAATAAGGATAAAGACTTTAAAAGGTATAATTTTGTTTTTAACATTTCTCATTACCATTAAGAAGAGTTTTAATTTAAATTTTGCACCTAGTGTAACAAAAAAATTATAATCTTGCTCAAATTATTGCCCCGAGCGTAAATAGGTATACTTAACAAAATATTATATGGTGGGCAAAATATCTTTAATAATAACCCGCGTTACTTCAGTGGCCATGTTGGCGGAACTAGTAATATGATCATCAGGCACGGTAGCATCGCCATGTTGTGGATAAACAAAATTACTCATGCCACGCACAATCAAGAAAGGTACGTCAAATCTATTACAAGTTTGTGCCACCGCGGCGGATTCCATATCAACAGCTAAAATACGTTGCTGATAATATTGATCAGGTAAATAAGGTGGTGCGGGGAAATAATCGCTGCAAGCAATTAAACCAGCATGTAATTTAATAGAATAATCCTTTAGTTGATCCACTATTTTTTTAGCTAATTGCAGTGATGAAGTATGGCGAACTTTCGTCAGGCTAGCAAAACTAATGTCAGCAGCTTCTTTATTAAAATTGGGATCAAGGGTCAGCATTTCAGTTGACAGAGTATCATCAGAAATTACCACGTCATTAAGTTTGACATCAGGTTGTAGTGATCCAGCGATCGCACAAAATATAATAAAACTGGGTCTATATGCTTTAATCACGGAAGTGCAATGAATCGCAGCATTAACTTGTCCAACACCGGTTTGGGAAATGGTACATGGCGTGCCGTCCAATAATCCCTTAATAACTGTGCATCCATCGATCGTGATGGTTGCTTTCTGCGTCAATGCCGCAAGAAGAGCTTGTTGTTCATGTTCGGTCGCTGAAAAAATAGCAATATTATTGAGTAATGACATATCCATCCCAAATGAATTAAGTAATGATGTATACCCATCACACCTCAAAATGCGAGTTTATCATCCCGCCCGAACGCGAGCTTTGAACGTTCAGTCGGATGCTAAACTTCGCACCTTGAGATGCGATGGGTATAGCATAGCAATTACAGCTAAATTTACAATGCTTTACTATTGATAAAACAGAACATAATAGTGTGAAAATAATACAACAAAAAAGGCAATAAGAATTTGTTAATATCTGTTAAATATAATTTACTTGCTTATTTTAGTAAATGAAAAAGCTGACTCTTTAATGTTTAATTATTAATAAGAATTATACACAATAACTAATGAGAGAAATAAATGAAGAATAACGCAAAAATAATGCTCGCTGGCGTATTAGCATCAACCTTTATGTTAGGTGGTTGTGCTCGTAATATTTCACCAAATACTTATACTGGCAACGATGTCGGTGTGGTGAGTATCGTAAAACCTGGTGTCATTATTTCTAAACGCACAATAACCATTAATAATGATACCGGTATAGGAATGTTAAGCGGTGCCACGGCGGGTGGTGCGGCCGGTTCTATGATTGGTGGTAATACGGCAACCAATGTAGTTGGTGCAGTTGGTGGTGTTGTTGTTGGCGGTATTGTTGGAAATGCGGTCGATAAAGCTATCAATACTCATCAAGGCTACGAGTATATTATTAAACTTGATGCAGGCCCAACAATTTCTGTAGTTCAAGAACAGCAATTACAATTTAATGTTAACCAACGTGTATTAGTGATTTATGGTGAAATGACACGAATTGTTGCTGATGATACAAAAAAGGCTACACAATCTGCTTCGAGCACTAAGAATGTTAAAAAATAATAAATATAAAAAAGCAAGTTTTGCGCTGTTAACAATAGTGTTTTCATTATTGTTAACAGCTTGTACTCCAGAACAAAACATTCGTGGAGTACCTGCAACTACCTGGCAACAGTTAACGCCAGAACAAAAACAAATCATTATCGAACAGTCATATCAACATGACATAGAAAATCCCTCCACTTAAATGAGAAAAGTAACGATGAAAAAAGTATATTATCTATTTTTATGTAGCATGATGTTAACCTTAGCAGCATGTACCCCACCAGCACAGCAAGTGATGCCACCTTTAACTTATAGTAATCAAATTGCATTCCATGATTCACAAAAAGCAGATCTATATTGGCAGACTGGTTCGCAAGTTTCCAGCGAAGCTCCTCCTACACAAGATTACAACGATGGAATTGGCGGTATGATTATAAATTCTGTGGTAAATAATGAAATGCGTAGTGCGCACCCTGGCGACTTTACTTATACCTATGGCAAAGCACAGCAAGCAGTTTTTATGACTTCACTTAAAAATACATTGGTAGAGCAGCATGCTTTTAAAGATGTTGAGTTAATTACTGATCCTAAAGCGGCTAAGCCACAAGATGTATTGATTACAGTGAATTTTAAAGAAACCCGAGTGCTAGGTCACGAAAAAAATTACCAAATCATACTTGATACTGAGTTAACCATTAAAAACGGTAATAAGCCGCCATTTAAACGCACATATTTGGTTGAAAGCAAAGACAGTAGCGTCTTTTCTACCAAGAGTTTTAAAGATCAACAAACTGATGTTTCACAACAATTGCTTAATAAAGTAATTGCTGGAATGACACAATGGTATACACAAGGGCATTAACTAATGAAAATTTTCGCGAAATTATTTAGTTTATTTTTTATAGGATTTATTCTCACAGGATGTGCACCATCTAATGTTCCCTTGCCAGATTCATTTTGGCAGGATAATAAGCAATCAATAACGATTGTTACCGTCAAAGCACCTACTCCTGGACTATCTCAAGAAGGGATGTTAGGCGTGCTTAATTATGCTATTAATAGCGGTATAAATAGCGATCTAGATAAATATTTGGCACAAGCTGATCTCGCATGGTATAACGCATTGCCAAATGACTTTGCTACCAAAATGAGAAAGCATGATATTAACGTAAAAATTTATGGCAACAAACTTGCTAGTAGTCCTTCCAATTATGCTAGCCTGAAAGGTCAAATCAATACTGATAAAGTGTTGATCCTTCGATTGGTTGGCTATGGTGCTGAACGTCAATATAATGGTTCAATTCCCATGGGTAAGCCGAAAGGATATTGTGAACTTACTGGTGATTTAGTTGATTTAAATACCAATAAAGTTTTATGGCATTACAATGCATCTATTTCTGAACCAATTAATGGTGAATGGGATCAACCGCCAGCTTATCCAAATTTAACAGCAGCAATGAAACAAGCCGTTGCAGTTGCACAAGATGAACTATTGGATAGCTTCTTTTCTGGAAATTAACGACACTCATAATGTTGTTATCTACATAAGCCGCTTCTATTGAAGCGGCTTATATTCATTATCCCTCAATATGTTATTTTATTATCGACCAGAGCAGTATTGGCCGAATGGCACCTATAAATAAAAAATTCATTCGCTAATGAATTTTTGTGTGCGGCGTCTTACTTGAAGCATTTTTCTTAATAGAACAACATTTTCTTCTATTTTAGGTAGAGTTATATCCCTCCTTTTTAAGAAATAAGGGACTTATTATTATGAAATGCTTAAAATGCTCGATAAAATAGTGTACAATATTAGCCAATATTTCGTTCGAAATGCAGGGTTGTTAATGTTTCATTTTTATCAAAAAAGGATTGGCTCATATGGAAGAAAGTAGCCAAAGTTTATCTTGCCTTGATAAGAGTAGAGTACTTTCAGAACAAGAGTTTATCGAAACGATTAAGCAATGTTCCTTTCTTAATGTTGTGGTTACTATGATATTCCAAAATGAAAAGTTACTACTCACCTATCGCGAGTTAGGCAAGCCACAAGGTGGTCATTGGGAGCTGCCTGGTGGAAAGGTAAAAAAAGGCGAAACAGATGAAGACGCTATTATTCGAGAGGTCAAGGAAGAATTAGATATTTCTGCCAAAAAGCTGAGTCACTTAACCGATATTTATTATTGTTATGATGAACGCCTAACGGTCAGGCTTGCGATTTGGAATATCAAATATTATGAAGGCGAAATTAAAAATAGAGAGGCACAATGTTTGCGTTGGGTTGAGCTAGCAGAATTACCAATACTACCACTAACACGTGCTAATCGAGTTGCGATAGCAAAGGGTCTTGAACAGTATCATGAAAAGGAAATGTGTAATGAGTGAATCCTCGGAAATTGCGGTTGAATACCTGAATTGGAACAAGGCACGTGATTATATAATCAATGTGAATCCAGAATTGGCCGCTATTATTGATGCATGGGATCCTGATGATAGTTTTGGTTTTTATAAGGCAACTTATCGCTATGGCGATTTATTATCTGACGAAGGTGAATTATGCTTACCGATGCATAATAAAGGTTTAGTCTTATTATCGGATATTAGAGTTCCTGCTAGCATAAAAGAGGACTTAGGATATAGTTCATTTCCAATTAGTATTTCAATTCAAAAAGCAACAGAAGTTTTTATTGAATTAAATCAACGTGTCATTCCATTAGCATTGTTTCCAATGGGTAGTTTAATCGGTTTACTTGAAACATTAGATCCTATTGAATCTTGCTGTATTAGAAATATTTGGACAGTATCAATTGGTGCTCGCTCCGCATTTATGTTGCCAAAAATTTCTGATACCCAGACACATAATAAATTGGTTAAAGAATTTAATTTAACAATCACTAAGCCAAACACAGCGTTTGAGCACTTTGAAGTATTTAAGCAATTAGCCCGTAGCCAAAAATTTTCAGATAAAGATTGGTCGTGTGATATTTTGATCATGAATAAAAAATGGTTTGAACGCGACTATAAAAACTATCATTGGCTCATGTTTAATGATTATTTAAACGAGTATATGGTCAGGTATTCAACTTATACCAGGAATAAGTCTACACTCGATATTATGTATCAACTTTTCGTTAAAGAATTAGCTGATAGTAATCGAAAAACATTCGCACATTTATTTGATACATTAAAACACATGGTTTCTATCATGGTAGGTGCCGCACCAGGATTTCGGCCAGTTTTTCAAGAAGATTTTATTGGACCGTTTACCGCAATTCAAAAAGTTTATTTAGATTATTATGGGTTAAATTATTGCCCAACTGTTATGGCGCCGCATCATTATAACTTTATGCAAGATACTAGACCACTTTATTATTCAATAAGTCAACCGACATTATTTGAATCTTTTCCAAGAACCCGAAAGTTGGATAGTTATATCGACGACTTGTACCAATTGAAAAGTCTTTTCGAAACATTTATAACTTTGGCGAGAAAGGGTAAGTTTAGAATTGAGAAAACGTTATTAGAAAATGCGATTAAAAATACGCATGTTGAATATTTTCATACTATTGAAGAGGGTGCCTATACCGGCATTAAACCAGTAAAAATGATGATTGATAGTGATCCAACATTAACGAGTGTTGAAGTTGATAATAAGATAATTAAGATGAAGTTTCCTGAAGTTAGTAGTTTTGTAACATCCTGTGTTAGGTTAAGCAGTTTGCATAAAAAAGTAGAGTAATTGTTAAAAGTATAGAGTCATGAACAATATCAATAATCAAAATGATTGGCAGATCATAATATTATCTGCGAACACTGCGATAGAACTTGAGCATTATATTGCAAATATATTACGTTTTATAAAGCAATATCCTGAACTCAATCTGTTTGATATTGCTTATGTATTAAACCTTAATCAACAAGATAAGAAATTTCGTTTTTTTGCAGTAGCAAATGATACTCGACATTTAGCGACTATTCTTGAGACGGCAGATCAAAATTATATTTTTTATAATGAATGCCATTCTTTTGAACAAACTGAAATTATTTATATGTTTCCAGGTCAAGGAAATGAATATCATCGAATGGGAAAAGAGTTATATGAAACTCGACCCGGATTTAAAAAGTATTTTGATGAATGCAATGAGATCATAAAGAAAACTACTGGAATTGATATTGTGGAAGCGTATTATTACGCAGAATCTGATATAAAAGATTTACCATGGAAATTACGAAGTTTAATTACATATAATATGATTGTAGCTATAGAGTATAGTATTGCTAAGTTTATTACTGATCTTGGGATTCAACCTCATGCGTTAATCGGTTATAGCATAGGTGAGGTAGTTGCTGCTCTTTTTGGTGAAGCTTTGAGTTTAGATGATGCTTTTCAATTAGTAACTTTAGTTGCAAAATTTTCTGATCATATTGATGATGGAGCATTATTGGTTGTTAAAATTTCCGCAAATGAATTAGCTAAATATTTAGATGATGATGTTTGTATTGCCTCTATACATAGTATTGATACATTTCTTATTGGTGGTAAAAAAAATAAAATTCAGTCATTAAGTACGATCTTAGAAGAAAATCAATATTTCATCAAAAAGCTTAATATCCCATGTGCATATCATACAAAACATATGCATGAGTTAACGGATAAATTAGCGCCATTTTCAAATAATTTAAATGTCAATCCAACTAAATATCCAATTTACTCATCTTGTTTTGGTCGACGCATTCTAACATCAGAACTTACTTCTCCTGATTATTGGGCAGGATTATGGAGTAAAAAAATGGATTTAGTATCCACATTCTCTGATTGTTACGGCAATCATCCTAATAGTTTCTATGTCGAGGTTGGTCCTGCCACAACCATGGCTAATGTGGTGAAGAAAATAATAAAGACGGATTCTGCAGAGACTTCATTATTAATACCGGGTGATTTTGCTAATGAATTATTTAATGTGGCATTAATGCTAGGTAAAGCCTGGTTATATGGCGCAAAAGTTAGATGGCAAAAATTCTATGAGGGACACGCAGCGAAAATTGGCCCTATGCCAAAATCGCCATTTGAAACTTATAAAAATGATATACCAAAGCAACTGTTACCGGTTAAGAAAAGCGAAATTGTTTTACCAACAACCGAAAAAGAAAAAATTATTTATAGTATTTTCCAACGTGTTTTAAATTACAAGAATATTTCTATTTACGATGATTTTTTTAATCTTGGTGGGGATTCATTACTTGCCATGCAGTGTATTGCTATGTTAAATGAATATAAATTTGGAGTGAATTTAAATTATTTCTTCAATAATCCAACGATTGCTGCATTAACCCGATTTTATAATGAAAAAACCTTACTAAATAATGATATTGATAACAGTGAAGAAATTCCCCTTACGCCATTGCAAGTTAGATTTTTTAAAAAACCTAAACATTGGTCTGAACAAAAACTAATTACCATACTACTTCATACTCCGGAAGATTTAGATATATCTTCCTTAAAATTAGCATGCCAAGCATTGTTGGAATATCATGATGCATTACGGTTACGCTATGTACATAAAAATGGTGCTTGGCATCAATTTATGGTGGATTATGAGGCTATTTCTTTCAACAATATTACTTTACCCGGTGTAAAAGATATGGAGTTGGAAATGGAGGTTGCAATTGCCTATGAACAAAGTCGTTTTGATCTCGAAAATGGTCCGCTAATCAAATTTTCTTTAATTACTAGTAAAAAATCTAGTATATTAGCGATATCTTTCCATCATTTATGTATTGATGGCTTCTCAATTGGTGTATTAGTAAAGAACTTAACCAATTTTTATTCGCAGTTAAAAAATAATGCGACGATGATTTTTCCAAAACGAAGCACGAGTTTCCGAAGATGGGCAAATTACCTCCAGCATTTGGCGAGTAAAATGGATCGTAATGTTGTTTCTTTTTGGGAAGAACAAACAAACGTATGTCGAAATTATAAAATGCCTGTTGATTTTGTTAATAACAAAATTAATATGGCGTCAGCAACAAGAGAATTAACTTTTTATTTAAGTGAAAGTAGTACTTATGTTTGTTTGAGAAATATTCCTAATTTACTCAATGGTATTGGTATCTTAGAGATTTTATTATTAGCATGTGCAATGGCATATCACGATTGGGCGGCAAGCAATTGCTTTTTTGTTGATTTAAGAAGTCATGGTCGAAATATTGATTCAAATGAAATTGACTTATCTAGAACGGTAGGGTGGTTAACAATAGTATTCCCATTTGTAGTGGCAATTAATAAAAATACCAGTAAAGCAGACATGCTATATAAAATACAGAAATCAATAAAAAGCATACCAAATAATGGATTATCGTATGGTATATTGCGATACTTGGTACAAGAGGACTCAATTAGAGAGCGAATGGAAAAATTAAATCGTGCCGAGATTGCCTTTAATTACCATGGACAATTAGACAATCTACAACAAGAAATTAATCCATTTTCAATGTGCACTTATCCTATTGCGAATTCAGCTAATTCCACCGTGACAAGAAGTCATTTAATTAATATTGATGCTATGATTATAGGAAAACAATTAAAAATTATTTTAAGCTATAGTCTTGAGTTCCACAAAGCTGAAACCATTAAAAAATTTGGCGATTCAATTTTACAAAATATTCAGTCTATCGTTAATGAGTTTAGTCATGAGGCGCTGTACAATTTGTCTCGCGAATAAATAGGGTAATAATTAATGCGAGTGCAAAAGCTGCAGGCAAAATTAGCATTGCCAAATCAAATGCATGTGCTGGGTAAATAGCATTATCAGCCAGCATCTTGCCGTGCCATGACCAATCTAAGATCCAGCCATAGAAAATTTTCATAATTGCACCACCGCCCATGATGATTAAAGATGCAATGCCGGTTGCTGTAGCCGCTAGTTCTAGTTTGTTATTCTCAACAATAGCTGTGTATCCAACGCATAAAGCACTAGAAAAGAAACCCAGTAAAAATAACAATCCAGATAATAAATAAATATTATCACTAGGGATAAATATAAGAATCAATACTACGACGAATGAAAAGAAAGCCCCAATTTGCATAGGAGGTTTGCGTTTATTAGATCGGAAGAGCGTCGT
>JAGVJQ010000006.1 GCA_020051015.1 Gammaproteobacteria bacterium | reverse complement strand
GGTGGATTACGCGCCTTGCGGCGCTAATCCACCCTACAGTGCTAAATTTCATGCTAATAGATTGATATTGGGCAGATGACATTTAGATTATAAATTACGTGATATTTGGTAGATGGGCGTATGCAATACGCCCATACACAAAATCAGTGATTACACATCCAACAATAAACGTGCAGGATCTTCAATCATGTCTTTGACTGTCACTAAGAAGCTGACTGATTCACGGCCATCAATAATGCGGTGATCGTAAGATAATGCAACATACATCATTGGACGAATAACGATTTGGCCATTCTCAACGACTGGGCGTTCTTCGATTTTATGCATACCTAAAATCGCACTTTGTGGTGGATTAATAATAGGAGTAGAAAGCAATGATCCAAATACACCGCCATTAGAAATAGTGAATGTACCGCCAGTCATTTCTTCAACGGTTAATTTACCATCTTTCGCTTTTTCACCGTATTCACCGATGGAGCGTTCGATATCAGCTAAGCTCATGCTTTCAGCATTACGTAATACTGGCACCACTAAACCACGTGGTGACGATACGGCAATACCTACATCGCAATAACCATGATAAACAACATCATTACCATCAATAGAACCATTCACAGCTGGGAACCGTTTTAATGCTTCAACAACGGCTTTAGTAAAGAACGACATAAAGCCTAATCTCACACCATGACGTTTTTCAAAAGCATCTTTGTATTTTTTACGTAATTCCATTACTGGACCCATGTTTATTTCATTAAACGTGGTTAATATCGCTGCTGTTTGTTGTGATTCAACTAAACGTTCCGCAATACGTGCACGTAATCGAGACATTGGCACGCGTTGTTCGTGACGATTACCGGTGGCTACCATAGAAACACTAGCTGAAGATGAAGTTGACTGTGTTGTTACTTTAACAACATCTTCTTTAGTCACTCGACCACCACGACCAGTGCCTTCAACTTTACTCACATCAATATCATGCTCAGCCGCAACACGACGAGCAGCAGGACCTGATACCGCTTCTGTGGTTGCTTTTGCTGGCGCAGTTGTTTTGGCTGGTTCTGCTGATTTTTCTGCTGTTTTTGCTGGTTCTGCTGATTTAGCAGCAGCACCGGCTTCAATCGTTGCCAATACTTGCCCGGCAGTAACGGTTGAACCTGGCTCAAAATGAATGGCTGTAATCACACCATCATCGGTTGCTGGAACTTCTAATACCACTTTATCGGTTTCTAAATCGACAAGGTTTTCATCGCGTTTTACTGCATCACCTACTTTTTTATGCCAAGCAGAAACAGTCGCATCAGCAACAGACTCGGGTAACATGGGAACTTTAATTTCAATAGCCATTTTTATTTTCCTAGGTAAATAAATTCAATAAAATATATTAATTGCGAGGAATTTGTTTGAGCAATCTTTACAGACAGCCCCCTCTCCCCCAACCCCTCCCCCGCTTCGCGGGGGAGGGGAGCTAAGATAAATCTAAACCGTAAATGCTGCCTCAAGCAAAGCTTGTTGTTGCTCTGCATGAACATGCGCAGAACCAACAGCAGGCGCCGCTGCGCTTGGTCGTCCTGCATAACGCAATACTTGATCTTTGCTTAGCAAGGCTTGCACTTGATCTTTACAGAATGACCAAGCACCTTGATTTTCAGCTTCATCTTGACACCAGACCACTTTTTTAGCACTGCTATAACGTTTTAATTCTGCTGCTAATGCTTGTTCTGGGAAAGGATATATTTGTTCTAATCTAATAATTGCAATATCAGTTTGATTTAATTTAGTGCGTTGCTGAATTAAATCATAATAAACTTTACCTGAAGTAATAATGAGTCGTTTAACTTCTTTGCCGATACTTTTATCTGTTTCGCCAATGACGGTTAAAAACTCACCTTTGCTTAAATCTTCTAAAGTTGATACCGCCATTTTATGACGCAATAAACTTTTTGGTGTCATCACAATTAATGGTTTACGATAATCGCGCACCATTTGTCGGCGCAACATATGGAAACATTGTGCTGGCGTGGTTGGAACGACAACCTGCATATTCTCCTGCGCACATAATTGTAAGAATCGCTCTAAGCGTGCAGAAGAATGTTCTGGTCCCATGCCTTCCAAACCATGTGGTAATAGCATAACTAAACCACATAATAATCCCCATTTCTGTTCACTTGAACTAAGAAATTGATCAACAACAACTTGCGCACCATTATAGAAATCACCAAACTGCGCTTCCCATATTGTCAATGCGCTTGGTTCAGCACTGGCATAACCATATTCAAAACCGAGTACCGCCTCTTCTGACAAAATAGAATCATAAACATTAAATGGCGCCTGTTCATCAGAAATGTTTTTTAATGGCGTGTAAATTTTATCGTTACGAATATCATGTAAAATAGCATGTCGATGTGAGAAAGTACCGCGACCAGAATCTTGCCCTGAAATACGCACAGCGAATTTTTCATTTAACAAAGTAGCATAGGCCAATGTTTCTGCCATACCCCAATGTAATGGTTGTTGGCCCGCAATCATGGCTCGACGTGCTTCATACTCTTTAGCCACTTGTGGCTGCAACATAAAATCAGATGGAATCGTCGTAATACGTTCGCCTAATGCTTTCAAAACATCCATTGGCACAGCTGTTTTAGTTGATGTCAACCATGGTTTGCCCCAGTAAGGTGTCCAATCAGTAGCAAAATCAAGTGGATGATCTTTTACTAATTTAACAACGGGTTCACCTGCATCTAATGCCGCACGATAAGCATCGCTCATCGCTTTAACGTCATCTGCAGATAAAATATTTTCTGCAACTAATTGCTTACCATATAGATTTAATACCGTAGGATGTTCTTTAACTCGTTGATATGTCACCGGTTGAGTCATCGCTGGTTCATCAGATTCATTATGGCCAAAACGGCGATAACAAACTAAATCAATCACCACATCTTTTTCAAATTGCATTCGAAAATCTAGTGCTAATTGCGTAGCAAATACTACCGCTTCGGGATCATCACCATTCACGTGAATGATGGGTGCCTGCACCATTTTAGCAACATCCGTGCTATAGCTGTGTTGATTCATATCTAATGGATGATTAGTGGTAAAACCGATTTGGTTATTAATAACAATATGGACGGTACCACCCGTGCTAAATCCATTGGCATGTGACAAGGCAAATGTTTCCATTACGACACCTTGACCAGCAAATGCTGCATCACCATGTACGATAATCGGTAATACTTGTTTACCGCGAGAATCATCACGTCGATCTTGGCGTGCACGTACCGCGCCTTCTACGACTGGCGCAATAATTTCAAGATGCGATGGGTTAAAGCCTAAAACTAAATGCACAACCCCATCTGCAGTTTCAACATCAGATGAGTAACCTTTATGATATTTCACATCCCCTGATAATTCAGTGTGATCATATTTACCTTCAAATTCTTCAAATAATTTAGCTGGCGCTTTCCCTAAGATATTAACTAATACATTGAGGCGTCCGCGATGAGCCATACCAATCGCTACTTCTTTCACACCATGTCGACCCGAGCGACGGACTAATTCATCCATCATTGGTAAAAAACTATCACCCCCTTCGAGTGAAAATCGTTTTTGTCCGACAAAACGTGTACCTAAATAACGTTCTAGCCCTTCTGCTGCCGTCAACGTTTTTAAAATACGTACTTTTTCTTCTTTAGAAAATTTAAATTTGCCACAGAATGGTTCAATGTATTTTTGAACCCAAGCAATCTCGTTGGGATCATTCATATACATATATTCAATGCCGATTGATTGGCAGTAAATATTTTTCAAGTCATTAATAATGGTCGATAATGATGCTTTCTTTTTACCAATAGTGGAAAAAGAATTAGTGTCAAACTCGGTCGACATATCAGCATCACTCAAGCCATGTTGTGATAATTGCAACGCTGGAATTAATGGAAATTGTCTAAAACCAAGTGGGTCAAGATTCGCTAAACGATGTCCTAAACTGCGGTAAGCATTTATTAATTGCAACACATGTGATTGTTTGCGGACCAAATCAGCAGATTGATCAACACCAGTTGCATAAACACGTGGATGCGAAGTTAAATCAACAAAATAATCTTTTATCGCTGCATGTGAAACATCGCCTGCATTGGTACCATTTACTTTTGGTAATGCATCAAAATGTTGTTTCCAGGCTGGATCAACAGATGAAGGATCTTGTAAATAAGCTTCGTATTGCTCTTCCAAATACGCTGAGCTGCCACCAAATAAAAACGTTGTGGCAAATTTTTCCTGCATGCTGTTTTCATTATCTTTTGACATATTTTTTCTCACCAACTTTCATTCTCGAATCAAGGGCGTATGCGATACGCCCTTACATTTGGACATAATACAATATGCCCTAATGTGTTAAGTTCCTTGTTGCAATAACAACGAACGAATTTTACCAATTGCGCGGGTTGGATTTAATCCTTTTGGACACACATCAACGCAATTCATAATGCCGCGACAATGGAATAAACTAAATGGATCATCTAATTCTGATAATCGTTCTTCGGTATGCGTATCACGACTGTCGGCAATAAAACGATACGCTTGCAATAATCCAGCCGGTCCAATAAATTTTTCTGGATTCCACCAGAAAGAAGGACAAGAGCTTGAACAACATGCACAAAGAATACATTCATACAAACCATCTAATTTCGCGCGATCTTTAGGTGATTGTAAACGCTCTTGTGCAGGCGCTGGATCATCATTTTGTAAATAAGGCTTAATTTTTTCGTACTGACGATAAAATTGCGCCATATCAACTACTAAATCACGAATCACTGGAAAACCAGGCAGTGGTCGCAATACGATCGGCTGTTTTAAGGAACCTACGGTGGTAATACAAGCTAAGCCATTACGACCATTAATGTTCATACCATCTGAACCGCACACCCCTTCGCTACAAGAACGGCGAAAACTAATCGTACCATCCATTTCTTTTAGCATCATCAAAGCACGCAACAACATAATATCGCGATCAGCGGGTACCTCAAGATGATAATCTTGCATACGTGGCGCCGCATCGGTATCAGGGTTGTAACGATAAACTTTAAAATGAACTTTTTTTGTTTCACTAGCTGACATAACAATCCCCTATAATCAATATACGCGCTCTTTTGGCTCAAACGTTGGTACGGTCAATGGCTTCATATTCACCGCGCGTGTACTCAGTTTGTCACCGGTACGATAAGTGGTATGTTTAAGCCATTTTTCATCATCGCGTTTTGGAAAATCTTCACGGCTGTGTGCGCCACGACTTTCAGTACGAAAATCTGCAGCTAATGCACTGGCAATAGCAACCGCCATTAAGTTATCCAACTCTAATGCTTCTACTAAATCCGTATTAAACACTTTAGAATGATCAGTAATCGCAGCATGTTGTAAGCGTTCGCGTAATGCTATTAATTTTTTCACGCCACCTTCCATAAATTCTGCTTTACGGAATACACCAAAATCTTCTTGCATGGTTTTTTGCATTTCGGCACGAATTACCGGTACACTTTCACCGGTTTTAGTTTCTTGCCAACGACGATAACGTGAAAATGCTTTTTCCATATCATCTGGTGAAGCACTTTGTAGCGGTAAATGATCTTTCAATCGTTCTTCAACATGCAAACCAGCAGCACGTCCAAAGACAACTAAATCTAATAATGAATTACCACCTAAACGATTAGCACCGTGTACTGATACGCATGCACATTCACCTGCTGCATACATACCTTCAACCACTGACTCATGACCATAATCATCGAGCATGATAACTTGACCGTGCACATTAGTGGGTAAACCACCCATCATATAATGACATGTTGGTACGACTGGAATAGGTTCACGAATTGGATCAACACCGGCAAAGGTCATGGCCAATTCACGAATACCAGGCAATCGCGATTTAATAACATCAGCACCGAGGTGATCTAATTTCAATTTAACGTAATCGATGCCATTTGGATCAAAACCATTACCGGCACGTAATTCTAATGCCATCGATCGAGCAACGACGTCACGTGATGCCAAATCTTTGGCATGAGGTGCATAACGTTCCATGAAACGTTCACCATCTTTATTAATTAAATAGCCACCCTCACCACGACAACCTTCGGTAACTAATACACCAGCACCGGCAATACCAGTTGGGTGGAATTGCCACATTTCCATATCTTGTACGGGTAATCCCGCACGGATTGCCATCCCAACACCATCGCCGGTATTGATTAAAGCATTGGTTGTTGATTGGAAAATACGACCAGCCCCGCCCGTTGCGAAAATAATCGCACGCGTATTCATGAATGCGACTTCACCCGTTTCAATGCTCATCACCAACACACCAGCAAAACCATGACCACTTGCTGCAGGCACTAAATCAATAGCATACCATTCAGAAAACACATGTGTTTTCGCTTTTAAATTTTGTTGGTATAAGGTGTGTAATAATGCGTGGCCTGTTCTATCTTCTGCTGCACACGTACGTGCCGCTTGTTCGCCACCAAAATTTTTGGATTGACCGCCGAATGGACGTTGATAAATACGACCGGATTCAGTTCTGGAAAAGGGTAACCCCATATGCTCAAGTTCAAATACCGCTTCTGGACCGGTTTTGCACATGTATTCGATACAATCTTGATCGCCAATATAATCAGAACCTTTAACAGTATCATACATATGCCAGCGCCAATCATCTTCGTGCGCGCTACCAATGGCACAAGTAATGCCACCTTGTGCTGATACAGTATGTGAACGGGTTGGAAACACTTTTGAAACCAAGGCTGTTTTATAGCCTGACTGTGCTAGAGCTAATGCTGCTCGCATGCCGGCACCGCCAGCACCAATAATCACAGCATCAAAGGTAAAAATAGGTAAATTATTCATGGGTTAAATGCTCCACACAATTTCAATGCCCCAAATTAAATAGGCAAGTAACGCTAAAATTACTAAGACTTCTAATGGCATCCGTATGCACGTTGGTTTGACGTAATCGGTTAAGACTGTCCAGACACCAATCCACGCATGCGCAAATAAACTCAACAAGGCAATAAAAGTGATGACTTTCATCCATAATTGGCCAAATAAGCCTTGCCAGGTTGCATAATCCATACCTGGATGACTGACGATGACAACCAACAAGAAAATCATATATAAGCCAAGCACCACCGCTGATACACGTTGTACTAACCAATCACGTAAACCATTGCCGGAATAGCTGGTTGCATTCTTTACCATAACCACACCCCTACTAAAATTGCCAAAACGATGCCGCTAATAAGCGTAACGCGAGCACAAATACGGCCCGACTCACGCTCTTCGCAAACACCCATATCCATAAATAAATGACGAATACCCGCCACTAAATGATAAAGTAATGCCGATAAAATAACCCAGATAATAACTTTACTAATTGGACTGGATAAGCAATCTTGCAGGTTTAAATAACCTTCTTCTGAAAAAGCGGATTGCTCAAGCGCCCAGAGTAGAAAAGGGATAATTAAAAATATAAATACGCCAGATAGGCGATGCAAAATCGACACGATGGCCGTAATAGGAAAACGGATCGTAGTCAGATCAAGATTAACTGGTCTGTCTTTTTTCACAGCAGTACTTCCTTACAGATTGTTTGGAAAATGAACACTTGGGTGTTAATTGAGAAACAGCGGAAATTATAGCGATTTTGACTAGGTGTGACAAGGAAGATAACAATTATAATGTGGCGGGTAATTGTAGCTGGGGCAAACACTTTTTAATATAGCGTAAAGCAATGAAATTGAACATCATGCTGTGTTGAATAATGCAAATTTAACACTGAAATCTAGAATAAGTGCTTGAAACACGCACTATCCTCCCTCAATTTATACCGATCTAACGTAGGGGCGTATTGCATACGCCCATTTATCAAATATCAAAAATCGTCCGTCCTGTACAATATTTCAAACGTCACTAGACCCAATAATTAAGCCAGTTCAGTGATTTGGCATGATGGGCGTATGCAATACGCCCCTACGTTAGATCAGTGAAAGTTGTTTATGTCATGTGATAATCAATATCGCATACGACCTTCTGATATCTTTAAAATTTAACTAATTTATGGGGTTTAATTTTTAGTTAATAATTAAAGCATATAATGACAATCCTAGAAATTATGAAATGTATTAAAGAGGTTAATTATTATGCCAAAGACAACGCAAGAATTACAAGATGCTACAAAGCCTTTAGTAAAAAAAGATATGAGCCATCGCGTACCAACCTTTACACTAGGTGACTTACAGAAAGCGATTGCTCCAAAAGTTGCTGTTCGAACAATACCATCAGCTCCTGTAGAAAAAACTATTGCCGTAGATTGGATTGGTCGCAATAACAGTAGGGCAACTATAAGAACTCCAGTATCGGTTCACGCATGGCTTCATAACTTTTTTATGGAACATCCGGTAAGTAAACATCAACTACAAGAAGAAAGAGTAGCTCGAATGTGCGCAGCCGAAGCTCCGCGGCCGCGCTAACCCCCAGGTTCTACGTAAATATGGATTAGTTATGTAGGGTGGGCACATATTGTTATGCGATACCTCTTCGAGGGCAACAATATTTAGCCCACCCATCCTATTCTTGTAAATCCATTAACAATGCAAGAAAGACGATTGTCTTAACCAAGAACGATCGGGATAATAAGCAAAGACTAACGTACCACCCTTGATTGTATTAATTGTTGGTTTCAACATATTTTTGCTTACCGCCGGGCACCCCCAACTACGGCCAATTTCACCATATTTTTGAATCATATCCTGACTAACATAATCAGCACCATGAATCACTACCGCACGCGACATCGCATTACTGTTATAACCTTGTTCTAAACCTTGTAAGCGTAATGAATAACCGTTCTTGCCAGTATAGGTATAGGCTGTTTTATATACGCCAATACTTGATTCCAAGCTATTTGATGAATTAGAAAAATGTGTCGGCACTAATTCACCACTATTTTTGCCATGGGCAACTAATTCTTGATATTTGACTTTTTTGTGTGCTAAATCAATGACCCACATCCGTGGTTGTGATGATGGTTTTGAATAATCAATGATGGTTAAGACTGGCTTGTCTTCCAGACCGCGTTTATTTGCACAACTATAGGCTTTCAAGCCCAAATTGAAAACTTGTGGATCTAATTGGCTTTTGTTACCAGATAATTGATCATAAGTCAGGCCATTAACATCTTTTGGATTAAAATTAATCCCTGGCCCAAATAACCAATCCATAAAGGCATAACTGTTAGCAGAAACCAACATGGTTGCCATAGTGGCAGCACTTAAAATAAGTGAACGTAACTTCATAGTTTACCTCCTACGTTATCGTTACTGATTGTTCCCAAGGCAATTTGTGGGTACTTCCCCTTAATATTAAAACATATATGTCTTTCCCCGGGACTTCGTCCCGGGCTACGGCTCTAACTTACCCAACACATCTTATTCGTGACGTACAACACCAATTTCATAGCTGATAATACCAGCCGGTGTTTGCACCTCAATCACATCACCTTCTTCTTTACCAATCATAGCTCTTGCTAGCGGAGATGTAACAGAAATTTTGCCTGCTTTAATATCTGCCTCTTCTTCGCCGACGATTTGGTAAATGATAATGTCATCATTATCGGTATTAATAAGTTGCACCGTGACCCCGAAAATGACACGACCGGTATGGGGGATACGAGTCACGTCAATGACTTCCGCACGGGACAACACTGATTCTAATTGTTCAATACGGCCTTCAACAAAGCTTTGACGCTCACGCGCAGCGTGATATTCAGCATTTTCTTTTAAATCACCATGGGCACGTGCTTCGGCAATCGCATTAATGACTTCGATACGAACCACGCGTTTTAAATGATCTAATTCTTCTTGTAATTTAGTTTTACCGCCTACCGTCATTGGAATCTTGCGCATTCTTTTCCTCTCATGCTGATATGCCCAATGCATTCTCAAGGCGCATTGGCATTGGTTTAATTAATTAATTTTCTGTCTTATTATTTCCGGTATTAACCGGCCCCGAATTGGGTGGATAATATCATAATGATTACTATTTGGCCAGAGGTTTATTCCTTTACCACATCCACCCCTTTCGGAATAGTCAGTACGAATAGTGATTTAGGCAAGGTTGAATTCGCCTTAAGCTGGCTGAATGTAATTGAAGTCAGTTGGCCAATATTATCCCGAATTTGCATTTTGTGAATTTGTTTATTAACGAAAAAGAAACGTACCCATTGAAAATCTGCATTTTTAGCTTTGGGTAACAATTGATAAACCAATTCAGAATCAGGACTAGGATAAATTGAAACATTATAATTTTGCTGCATTTCTTGCGATGACGTTGTGATCAACATCGCTGGTGTCGTTCCCGTTTTCTTTTGCAATTGACTAATGGTGACTTGCGCTAAATCAATATCATAAACCCATAATTTTTTACCGTCAGTAAGAATCAATTGTTCATTAGGATTTTGCGTAAACCATCGAAAATTTTCTGGCCGTTGCACCGCCATATTACCACTACTATTTTGTACTAATGTTCCATTGGCATCGAATACACCCTGCTCAAAATTAGCCGTCAAATTTTGATATTGCGCTAACAACTGCACTAATTGTTCAGCTGGGGTTGTTGGCATAGTTGCCATAGCTGTACCAGTAATGAATAAAAATGATGCCATTACTAATGCTTTTAAAAAACTTGTCATAATCGGTTTTCCTATTATATGTAGCCCGGGACGAAGTCCCGGGGAGCAATGTCTCAGATCCCGGGGCTGCTCTCCGGGGCTGCTCCCCGGGACTGCTCCCCGGGACTTCGTCCCGGGCTACATTTTTACATTTCTTGTCTATTGTCATTCCGTAAAAACAGGCCAGATCCCGGGGCTGCGCCCCGGGCTACTTTAATCATTAACTTGAATAGCAGGCGCAATAACTTCTCGTAAACCACTATGATCCATGGAGCTGACAACACCGGCACGTTCCATGTCTTCAACAATTCTTGCTGAACGGTTATAGCCAATTTTAAATCGTCGTTGCAAACTTGAAATCGATACGCGTCGACTTTGAATTACAAAATCAACTGCTTCATCATATAATGGATCTTGCTCACCTTCGGCATCTTCAAAATCACCGTTGCCACCTTCGGCTAATTCACTGCGATTTTCTACAATTTCAGATAAATAATTAGGTACACCCAATTTCTTTAACTCTGCCACCACATTATGTACTTCTTGATCGGCAACAAACGCACCATGCACGCGAATGGGTACGCCAGACCCCGGCGGCATATACAACATATCACCATGGCCTAATAATTGCTCTGCGCCTTGTTGATCTAAGATAGTACGTGAATCAATTTTAGATGACACTTGAAAGGCAATTCGTGTTGGAATATTCGCTTTAATTAAACCCGTTATGACATCAACGGATGGACGTTGTGTCGCTAGAATTAAATGAATCCCTGCCGCTCGTGCTTTTTGTGCAATACGAGCGATTAATTCCTCGACTTTTTTACCCACGACCATCATCATGTCAGCAAATTCATCGATTAACACCACGATATTTGGTAATCGTTCTAATGGTGGTTGTTCTTGGCCTGGTATTAACGGTAATAATGGATTAACCAAAGGTTTGCCCGCTGCTTCCGCATTAGCAATTTTATCGTTATAACCGGCTAAATTACGTACCCCTAATGCCGCCATTAATTGATAACGACGATCCATTTCTGCTACGCACCAACGTAATGCATTAGCTGCTTGCTTCATGTCAGTCACAACAGGCGCCAATAAATGCGGAATTCCTTCATAAATGGATAATTCCAACATTTTTGGATCGACCATGATCAAACGCACATCTTTAGGCGTGGCTTTAAATAATAGACTTAATAACATCACATTCAAGCCAACGGATTTACCCGAGCCGGTTGTACCTGCCACTAATAAATGTGGCATTTTAGCGAGATCAACAACCACCGGATTGCCTGCGATATCTTTACCTAAAACCATACTCAGCATGGAATGCGCTTCTTGATATTGCTCTGATTCCAATACTTCACGCATAACAACCATTTCACGATGAGGATTCGGTAATTCCAATCCCACCAAGGATTTACCGGGAATAACTTCCACCACCCGCACGCTAGGCGTTGATAATGATCGTGCTAAGTCTTTTGCTAAATTAGTAATTTTGCTAACTTTAACACCCGGTGCCAAATCCATTTCATAACGCGTAACGACAGGCCCTGGATGCACTTCTACCACATGAACTTCAACACCAAATTCAGCAAGTCGTTGTTCAACCTCACGCGAACGGGCTTCTAAATATTCTTTAGAAAATGCTTTTTCTTGCGATTTTGGCTTTTTATTTAAAAGATCAACACCGGGTAATCCTGATTGTGTTGCTGCAGCAAAACTTGGCGCCTTAATTTCTTTTTCAGTTTTTTCAATTTTGGCGGGTAATTCAGCAACGTTAATTTTAGGGGCTATTTTAGGTGCCTGTTCAATACGTTGTAATTCGGTGCGTGGCTGTGGCTTAGGTAATTTTGCTGGTTTAACTTCCATTACCTCTTTTTCTTCCGCCTCTACCATCATTAAATCTTCAACATCAAGATCATCTTCATTATCGGCATCATCGTCTGTTGACTGCTTAAATTTATTGATTAAGGTCGCGAATAATTCTTTACTCTTTTGAGCAATCCACAAGCTTGCCTTACCCATTAAATGACTAAGCTTCAGCCATGAAATACCGGTAAATAAAGTAATTCCACATAGCATTGCAGCGGTTAACACCACTGTTGCACCAGTACGATTGACATATCTCGCCAAACGATAGCCTGATAAATTACCTAAAATGCCACCTGCGGTATAAGGTAAATGCGCAGACGATGCTGGTAAATACAAATTAGCTAAACCAACACCTGCAAATAAAACCAATATAAAACCGAACGAGCTTAGCATTAACAAATGACGTGATTTTTCTTCACGCGCACCGCGATAACCTAGCCATGCGCCATAACCCAACATGACAGGAAAGATATAGGCTAAATAACCAAATAAATAAAGAAAAAAATCGGCCATCCAAGCACCTGCTCGTCCACCAGCATTAGCAATATGGCGAGTGAAGCCAGCACGCGACCAACCTGGATCCAATGGATGATAAGTTATGAGCGACATCATTAAAAAAATAGCTAATGCCGCAATAATAATAAAGACGCCTTCTCGCAGTCGATGACTGATTTGAGATGGCATGGGGGATTTATTTGTAGTTTTAGTGGTTGCCTGTTTCACTGTATCTCTTCCATGCTTTGTATTATTTTCAATATTGCATTACTATACCATTTTTATCATTTTGCAGATAGAGCATTTAAAACCATGAATAAACAACATCGACGCTTAATTATTCTCGGCTCTGGCCCGGCCGGATATTCTGCCGCTGTTTATGCGGCACGTGCCAATTTAAAACCCATGTTAATCACTGGCATACAACCGGGCGGTCAATTAATGACCACAACGGAAGTCGATAACTGGCCAGGTGATATTGAAGGTTTGCAAGGCCCAGGCTTGATGGAACGTATGCAAAAACATGCTGAACGTTTTGATACCGAAATTGTATTTGACCATATTAATTCAGTCGATCTCAAACAAAAACCATTCACGCTTAAAGGCGATAGTGGTGAATATACTTGTGATGCTCTCATTATTGCGACGGGCGCTTCCGCACGTTATTTAGGTTTACCATCTGAAGAAGCCTATAAAGGGAAAGGCGTTTCCGGTTGCGCAACGTGCGATGGCTTTTTCTATCGCGGCCAACGTGTTGCAGTTATTGGTGGCGGAAATACGGCTGTTGAAGAAGCGCTATATCTCTCTAATATTGCCAAAGAAGTTTTTCTGGTACATCGTCGTGATGCGTTTCGTGCTGAAAAGATTTTAGTTGATAAATTATTAACTAAAGCAGAAACCGGCAATGTTCGTATCGTATGGAATAGTGTACTTGATGAAGTATTAGGTGATAACAGTGGTGTAACGGGGATGCGTGTACGTAATGTTCACACTAACGTTACGACTGATTACGATCTGCATGGTGTATTTATTGCAATTGGGCATACTCCCAATACCAGTATCTTTGAAGGCCAACTCGATATGCGTGATGGATATATTCAAGTTAAAAGCGGCCTTGATGGCAATGCCACGGCAACCAATATTCCTGGAGTATTTGCCGCTGGTGATGTGGCAGATCATGTTTATCGCCAAGCCATTACCTCGGCAGGCTCAGGCTGTATGGCAGCATTGGATGCAGATAAATATTTGGATTTGTTGAAATAAATTTAATCTGCGTAACTTATCGATCTGCTCCCCTCCCCCCACGAAGTGCGGGGGAGGGATTGGGGGCATACGCGTCAAGCTAAGCGAGAAGAGTCTAAAATTTGCACGAAAAGCTCCCTCTCCCCGCAGCTATACGCTGGATTTTGCAGCTTTATTAATGTTGAAGCTGTGCGGGAGAGGGCTGGGGAGAGGGGTTCTTGGGGGTTTGCAGGTCTTAGCTTGACGCGTATGGGGGTTGGGGGAGAGGGGCTGTCCGAATCGGATTATAACAGTGCCTCGCTCACACCTTCGCGACCACTTTCAACAATAATTGATGCATTTGAACTAAACAATCATCAATAACTGTTTTAATTTCCGTTAAACTAACGCTCAATCCATCTGTGCGCCCTGCTGCTTTTGATGCAACTAATGCAATACTGGCGTATCGCATTCCTAACTCACGTGCTAACAAGGCTTCAGGCATCGCGGTCATACCAACAATGTCACAACCGTCACGTTCCATACGATTAATTTCAGCAATGGTTTCGAAACGCGGACCTTGAGTTACGCCATAAGTGGCATCATCAGTAAAATCTAATGCTAATTCTTGTGCTGCTTCAATTAATAAACGATGCAGCTTTGGACAGTATGGATAAGTAAAATCGATGTGTTTGGTATAATCAAAATTATCTTCAAAACAAGTACTCGGACGACCATAAGTATAATCAATCAATTGATCAGGAAATACAAAATGGCCTGGCACCATATCAGAGCGAATACCACCAACCACACTTAAACCAATAATGACATCCACACCGGCCTCTTTTAACGCCCACATATTAGCGCGATAATTAATTTTATGCGGTGCTGTTCGGCGCTCAATACCATGTCGATTTAAATAAACAATTTCTTGCCCAGCAAAAAGACCTGTTTGCAATGGTGATGTTGGATGGCCAAAGGGTGTCTTTGGCAAATCTTCTTGCTGCGCTTGGAAATCATATAATTTGGGAAGTACTGAGCCTCCAATAATGGCTACTTTACTCATCTTGTGGATCAACTACAAAGATACCTGGGGCATTACGTAAATATTCGTTATAATCCATGCCATAACCAAAAATATAATGGTCATCAACTCTTAAACCAGTAAAGTCAGCTTTTTCAGTGCCACCGTTTTCACGGACATGATGTTTATCCACCAAAACTGCACTATAAACTTCAGACGCACCATGTTCACGGCAATATTCTAAGATAGCTGCTAATGTTAATCCGCCATCAAGAATATCATCAATGACGACTACAACACGATTTTGAATTGAAAAACTAGGGCTGGCTTTCCAATGCAAATCACCACCGCGAATTTCACCACGATAGCGTGTCGCATGTACATAATGTAATTCCATAGGAAAATCTAATCTAGGTAATAAATTTCCTACTGGCACTAAACCACCAATCATGACACATAAAATAATAGGATTTTTTTCCGCAAGCACTTCATTCATTTCACTGGCCATACGATCCAATGCTGCTTCTACTTGTTCTTTGGTATATAAACAGGTTGATCGCTTATATACTTCTTGAATATGTTTGGGTAAGTGCATAATGCATTCCTCTTTTAGTACTCTATTGTTCGTTTAGTTCATTAACAACCGCTACCGCAGCTTGCCAATTTGAATGTTGTTGAAAATCATTCGGCAACGGTTTTGCATACAATTTTTGACAACGCTGGTTCATCTCAAGATTGGGCACATAAAATTGGCTAATATGCTCTAATGCTTCAATAACGGCTTCACGTTTATTACAAATTAACAGCATGTCACAACCAGCATGCAAAGCTAACTCTGCACGTGCGGCATAATTGCCAGCAACCGTCGCCCCTTCCATCGTCAAATCATCAGAAATAATCACGCCACGAAAATTCAATTCATCGCGTAATACGCGTTGTAACCAAAACGATGAAAAACAGGGAGGATCAGGATCGATTTGCTGATAAATCACATGTGCCGTCATAATACTATCGAGGCAGTTTTGTTTAATTAATGCCGCATATGGCACGATATCCGTTTGCCAAATAGTTGTCATGTCACGATCATCAACTGGAATCGCAACATGCGAATCAGCTTGTACCGCGCCATGCCCTGGAAAATGCTTACCGGTTGCAGCCATGCCGGCACTATGTAAACCATCAATCAGGGACTTGGTCAAAATAATTACGACTTGAGGATCTTGATGGAATGCACGATCACCAATTATGGCACTTACATCATAATTCAAATCCAGCACTGGCGTATAACTGTAATCAATATTATATGAGCGTAATTCAGCAGCTAATAACCAACCGACTAAAAAAGCTGCTTTTATGGCTTTTGCAGGATCGTTATCATAAAGTTTGCCGATTAATGCCATGGGCGGAAGCTTGGTAAATCCAGGCCTAAACCGTTGTACCCGGCCACCTTCGTGGTCAACTGAAATTAACAATGGTGAAGGTCGCTTAAGCGCTTTAATGGAGTCAATTAATGACTTTAATTGCTCCGGTTCAGAATAATTACGCGTGAATAAAATAACGCCACCAATCAAGGGATGTCGCAACAATTCCTGATCTTCGGCTGATAATGCGATGCCTTCAATATCGGCAATAATGGGTCCGATCATAGGTAGATTCCTATAGTCAACTTAGGCGTAGACTATACCATATTTTTAGAACATTGGTAGCATGGCGTTGGCTATGAATTAAAAGCCACAAGGCCTTATCCTGAAAACCCGAGTTTTGAAGGAAATTCACTATCAGCCTCGTAGTTATATTCATCACTAGCAGAACTGTTTATTGACCCCGTGCTACACCTTCTATTCTTAATTCTTTCTTCAAAGACGTTGATTAATTCAATCATGATTTTTTTTTCATCATCAGTTAGATCTCGACCTAAAGATGCTGGCGATGTAAATGACAAGCCCAAACATTTTCTTTGACTAACTTGATAATAACACCCTGCTTCTGCTTTCCAACGTTGGCCGGTATTTTCGCGAATCAATGTATACGTTTTGGCTATTCTTGAAATTGTGCCTATGCCTCGTATCTTCATGGTTATAGGTATTTCTTTTACAGAAAACATCACTCGACTCCACTATAGTTATAAAAATAGAAGTAAGTTTTTTTAGGGTATGTTGACAATTCTACTATGCTGGGCATAAAACCTCGATTTTCGGCGCTCCGCTGCTCACAGAGCTAAATGGGCGTATGCAATACGCCCCTACGATAGCTGCGGTGCTCAAAAATCATGTCTTTCTGCCACAGCCTAGCGAACTGTAAACAGACCCTAAATATTAACGAATTTATTCTTGCGGCGTAGAAGAAATCTTATTGTTAGTCATTCCAGGAAACTGACTAACATTATTGGTATTGGTGCCACCCCGAACAATAGTGGCAACACCTTCTTTTTCAACTTCATCAATACGCAATATAGCATGCATAGGAATATACGTGCGGGTCACTTCAGCAAACTCATGTTTTACTTTTTCTTCAGATGGATCAACTAACACTGAAGAACGTTCACCAAAAACGAGTTCTTCTACTACGATAAATCCATACATGTCAGATTCACTCACTTGACGAGCATAGATTTCATAAACATTATCGCGTTGGAAAAATATTATTTTAAATAAATGTTCTTTTATAGCCATCGTTAATTCGCATACTCCGGTGAAACGTATGGGACATGATCTAACGCATAAAATGCGCCGTAAATATAAGTACCTAATGACAAGACTGCTAACAAAATCATACTATCGGTTGTCGAGATAAAATTAGTCGCATGTAATGAATTATTACCAAAGAAAGTAATCAAACTAATACCGATAATATAAATGATTAACCACGAGGCACCTTTAAATACATGCCAAAATGTAGTTGCTTGGCGGTATTTATATTCATAGTAGAAAAAGAATGCTAAACCAGGAATGATTAATAATGCCATTTCATCGGCCAATGGCCATGCCGCGTAAAAAATCAATAATGAAATAACAAATAATAAGAATGGTGCAATGATATGCGCAAATGGCAACACAAATGCTTCTTGACCTTTGTGTAATTCACGATTTTTAATACGATTAGCAATCGTGATAATTGGTGCAGGAACATATGAAAATAAATGTAATACTGAAATTACCGCAACTAAGGTATACCAACCCTTAAACAAGAATAGGAATAATGTTCCAACAATCGCGCATGAAACAATAGCGTGACGTGGATTACGATATTTTTCATTTAAAATACCGAGAAAATTAGGTAAATGTCCTTCATTAGACAAGGAGTGCATAATACGCGAGCTAGAGGCAATAAATGCCGCGCCACAAGCACTTGGAGAAATTACCGAGCCGATATACACGGTAATTACCATCAAGTGCATATTGACTAATAATAACAGATCAACATAAGGCGAGCGGAAGTTGACACTTTGCCAGCCATTAATAATGGCTGTTGGATTAACACTACCGATAAATACTGCTTGTAATAACATATAAATGACAAAGGCAATTAAAATACTACCGATTACCGCAATAGGTAATTGTCGTTTAGGTGATTTGACTTCTTCGGAGAATGTTAATGGAGATTGAAAACCATTAAATGACATTACTACACCACAGGCAACCACGCTGGTTAAAATTGATTTCCAACCAAATGGCATAAATTCTTGCACTGATTTGCCAAAGTTTTGTGGATGCAATCCGGCATAGGCCAAGGCAATGATAGTCATAATGGGAACAATCATTTTCAAAATAGTAAAGAAGTTATTAAAGCGGATAAAAATCTTAACGCTCCAATAATTAATAAACATGAAAAACAGCATTAAAACTAATGCAAAGGCAATGCCGGTTGGTGTTAAATTATGGGTTTGTAAGTTATAACAATTCACAAAAAATGGGGACAGTTGCAATTGACTCAGATATTGCACAATACCTTGCGCTTCAATTGGCGGCACAGCAACAATACTCAACCAGTTAATCCACGAGGTTAAAAAGCCACAAAAACGACCATGTGTTAAATGTGAATAATAACCGATACCACCTGAAGATGGGTGAGTACTACCAATTTCGATATAAAACAAACCTACTAACAAAGCAACAACAGCACCGACTACCCATGCTAATAAACTTGCGGGGCCAGCAATAATTGCAATTTTTTGCGTTCCTAGCAACCAACCTGAGCCAATAATTGCCGTCACACCTGTCATGGTTAACGAAAAAGTAGAAATATTTTTCTTAAAGGCTGGTTGGTGTTCGTGTGTCATCGTTTTGCAAAATCCTGTTGATGATAGTTCATTCTATCTTCTTATGTAGGGTGAGCTAAACATTGCTGCCCTCGTGGAGGTATTACATAACAATGTGTGCCCATCAACGGCGCTCTGAAGTGGCATGATGGTGGGCACACATCGCCCCATTATCGTATTAAATTTAATTACGACACAGATGCGATGTTTAGCCCGCCCTACACTCTCAATAAAACTCTGTTCTCATGTTTGCCCCGAAGGGGCTGGCATTCAAGGAGCCATACAAAATCTTAAAAATAAGAAAATGCACAAGAGAATTTATAATACATTACTTGAAGTATAAAGACAAATTATGCTGCTTCACCAGATTCTTGTGTCTTCGCACTACGGTTAAAGCGTTTGTTGAATCGGTCTACACGATCACCAGAAGCTGGGCCTTTGGTTTTTTGACCAGTGTATGCTGGATGGCATTGTGCGCATGCTTCAATGTGCAATGAGCCTTTACCATATGTAGAATTGGTTTCGAAAGCATTACCGCAGCTGCAGGTAACTTTCAAACTTGTATATTTTGGATGAATATCAGCTTGCATTTACTTTATCCTCTATTAAACCGTTACGGCAGAAATATCGAGCTTTGGTTAAAATACAATGCCGATACCCACGCCTAATTAAACCCGTTATGGGCAATGGGGCCCAATATTAACCAATTTGATGTTGTTAAGCAAATTTTTATGGCTTTACAAACGATAAAATCACCACGGCAACCAAAATAATTGACGGCACTTCATTGAAATATCGATAAAATTTATGTGAATGATGATTTTTATTCAATTTAAATTGTTTCACATAATAACCACAAGCCACAGTAAAAAACCATAAGATTAAAACCAGAATCAATTTGGCATGCAACCACGTCATATGCGCGTATTCATCATAATGCGGCAACCATAAACTCAGACCAAAAATAGTCGCCAGAATGGCACTGGGAATAGTTATGTAATAATAAAGCTTATGTTCCATGATTTTAAAACGTTCATTACCAGGCTGATCATGACAATCCGCATGATAAACAAACAGTCGCGGCAAATAAAATAAGCCGCTAAACCAACACACTACAAAAATTACATGAAACGCTATTAACCATTGCATCTTATACTGCCCTCTTTCGTCGCATGTATCCCGCCATGATTCCCCATGCCGCCGGTAACAACGACACGCCAATAATGGCAAAGATGAAAAGTGAAAAATTCTGTTTAACTATGGGGATATTACCAAAGAAGTAACCAGCATATACGATACCCCCGACCCATAATACTCCACCCAAAATATCAAATCCTAGATACCGACGATAAGTCATATGTGCTACACCTGCTGAAAAAGGCATCAGTGTACGTAGAATGGGCATAAATCGTGCCATAATAATGGCTTTAGGGCCATGTTTCTCATAAAATTGGTGTGCTTTTTCTAAATATGCACGTTTGAACCAACGTGAATCAGGATTTTTAAATAACTTTAAACCAATAAAACGACCCACTGCATAATTGGTATTATCCCCCCCAATTGCAGCAATTAATAACAATAATACTAACCAATGTACGTTTAAACTACCAATGGCAGCTAAACTACCCGCCGCAAATAATAAAGAATCCCCTGGCAAAAATGGAGCAACAACCAAGCCCGTTTCACAAAAAATAATTAAAAATAAAATTAAATAAATCCAGGTGCCGTAATTAACCACTAATTGTTGTAAATGCACATCCAAATGTGCAATAAACTGAAAACATGTAGCTATAAATGACATCATATATATTTACTCATTTTTATAAAAAAACCACCAAGTCACCTTACGCAACCATTGTAGCAACTATCTCGAGGCAGTTACTACTTATAGCCAAAGATACGTTAGATCAACATAATCTGAACAATTGGTAAATCCACCAACTTCATAAATCTTCTTATTTTAATCTTTGTAGCAACTACCTCGAGACAGTTTGCTACGATAACCAAAAGAATTATATTGTATTACACCCAAAAGTTAATTAAAATTAGAATATGGTTACAAAAAGGTCACATTAATGAGTACAGCTACCCAAGCCCCAAGTTTAAATATCTCTCCCGCAATGCATGATGATTCACTTATTCACGTTACTGATAGCGCGGCTAGCAAAGTATGGGAATTAATCGAAGAAGAAAACAACCTTAATTTAAAGCTCCGCGTTTATATTGAAGGCGGTGGTTGCTCTGGCTTTCAATATGGCTTTACCTTTGATGAAATCATTAACGAAGATGATACAGTCATTGAAAAGAGCGTCAATGTGGCCGATAAAAAAATCACGGTTTCATTACTAGTCGATGCCATGAGTTTACAATACCTCACGGGTGCCGAAATTGATTATAAAGATGATGTCGACGGGGAACGTTTCATTATTCGTAATCCTAACGCTAAAACAACCTGTGGCTGTGGCTCATCATTTTCGACGGAATAAGATCTACCCTTATGCACAATCCCACCCCTTCCCCACTTGCGGGGGAAGGGTTATCAACCAAATGTAGCCCGTATTAGCGAAAGAAGTGGTTAGGTTTTTGAATTTTCATTACTATTAAAAAATGATGATAATAACCTCATTCACCGTAAGAGTGTAATACGGGATCGTGCTCTGAACGCTCACCGATCCCGTATTATGCGCGATAGCATTTTTCTATATCTTAAATATAACACACATGCCGGTTTTTTTATGTTATAGCCGCGCTAATATGGGCTACATGGATAGATATACCCAAAATAACCACCGATCCTTACTCAACTTCCATCATTTCAAAATCATCTTTACCGGCACCACATTCAGGGCAACGCCAATTTAGCGGTACATCATCCCAGCGCGTACCAGCAGGAATCCCATCTTCTGGCCACCCTTTTGCTTCATCATAAATAAAACCACATAACAAACACATATATTTTTTCATAATAATCTTCCGAAACTAATCCAATTAAATATGGTGCGATTATACGAACAATTCTTGATTAGTCAAACCAGATTTATCATCGGTTTGATATTTATCAAGATAGTAACGAAATCAACCTTATGCTGCGGTATCGTATGGTTTAATCATTTTGTAAATATCATTTGCATGTTCAAACATCGCTAACTCTAAATCATATGCTGTCTGTAAATTTAACCAAAACTTAGCTTCCATGCGAAAAAACAAACCTAATCGAATAGCCGTGTCTGCAGAAATAGCTCGCTTACCATGCACAATTTCACCAATTCGTGTAGGGGTCACACCTATTTCTTTAGCTAAACGATATTGTGAAATTTCCATTGGCTTCATGAATTCTTCAAATAAGATTTCACCTGGATGAATTGGATTTAAATCACGTTTCTTCATAATTTACCTCAATGATAATCAACAATTTCAACTTCACATACATTGCCCTCACGCCAAGAAAAACATATCCGCCACTGTTCGTTAATGCGAATACTATATTGGCCGGCTCGATCACCATGCAATGATTCAAGTTTGTTACCAGGGGGAACTTTTAAGGTATCTAAAACCGACACGGCATCAAGTATTTTCAACTTGCGCAATGCCGTACGCTGAATGTTCCCTGGTAATTTCTTAGAAAAATATCCCCAAAATAACTTTTCGGTCTCTTTACATTTAAAATGTTTTATCATGACACATCCATAATATTATCGTTATACAGTAATATCGTCAAGCGAGATTATTAAACTTCACAATAATAATGCTTTGCTAAATATAATATAAAATACTTTGGTATTATAAAACAACTCAAATTAACCCTTAACAAAATTCAATCTGCTTACCGCTAAAATAAACGTGTGTAACCCGGGGATCTTACTGTCCGGAATCCATTCCGTATCTATATTATCTATAATAAAAGCCAAAATTTGATTATTTTTGCAATAATTACCCTATTTAAGAAACCCTTAATTTACGGATCGTAAAATAAACAATAAGTCAAGCTTTTGGTAGAATTTTTATCTGCGTCTAACCTGCCTGTTTACAACCTATCTTCAAGGCATATAATGGATTAAATTCTGGATAATCTATGTCGTTTACGCAGCTTGCCAGAACAAATAAATTGTATGAATGATTTATAATTTTATTGAACAGTGATTTAAAGATCTGGAGCAACCGATGCCCAATATATATAGTGACAAGATTCAAGAAATCAAAAAGCTTTTAGATGATATTTCTAATGAAAAACAACTTAAAAATAATATTGAAACTTTATTAAATGGCATTGATAAACTTGAACAGAATGAAATAGATACAAAAGAAAAATCTGAAATAAGTAGAATAACTACTACATTAGATAAATTAAGTATAGATCTCGACAAAATGAATCCCCATATTGATGAAGTACGTGCAACATACCAATCATTACGCATTGCAATTCGAGATCATTGGCCCGATCTAGATCCCAGCCCTGTTTCCTCAACTAAATCCAGCCCCGAGCCTTCACCAACATCAATACGTCGCACCCCATCGAGTAGTAATGTCTCGCCATCATCCTCATTAGCTTTAGCCGCAGCAGGAAATGCACAATCCGAGCCAGAATCAAGTAGTAATGCAGCCCCCGCTTTCATGTTTGAAGCAGGTGCCAATGCATTGGCTTTTCTAAAACAAACGCAAGCCGCTAAAAACAAACAACCTGAAGCTGCTCCATCGGCTCCAGATGAAGCTGACTCTAGTCGCTCGCTACCAGAATCGTCAAAAAAACAAGTATCTGAAGACCAACAACCCGCAGCTGCTCCTGCTCTAGGTGAAGCTGGTTCTAGCAGTTCACCATCAAAACCACTAATATCAAGCATAGATAAAGAACTTAACGAACAAGCGCATGTGACGACCTATCCAGTTAAAACTGCCACGGTGAAATTAGAACAAACAACCGAAGCATTACAAGACGTCCTTAAACATGCAAAACGTGAAATAGATGATCTTGAAACGGCATATAACAACAAACAAAAAATTGATGATAAGCTTGCCTCAGCAGAAAAAGCGATTTCAGATCTCAATACACATCTTAGAAAAACGCAAACTGCCATTGAAAATACATCTAGCACAGTCAAGTCAATTCAAAAAGATTCGAAGTTACTCCCAGATAATATTAATTTAAAAACCGCTAATGGCATGGTTGCTGAATCACAACAAACACTAACCTCAGCCGACGAAGAATCAATAAAGTTAATTGAACAATTAGAAAAAATACAAACAGCCCTCGAAGAACAAGAACGCCAACGTCTTGAAGAAGAACAACAAAAAGCACTTGCAATCGCACACGCAGAAAAAGAAGCACTTACAGCGACACACGCAGTTCATGATGCAATTAGAGAAGCGCATCAACGTGTTAGACTCCTCGAAACCGAGAAGAATTTAGATCCCCTATTAGCTAATATTGAGAAAATTAAAGAAACAGCACCAACTATTTTAACCCTTGGAGAAAATGCTGATGAGGCAGCTCAACATCCCAACTTGCCCGACGGTGAAATAAAGAATAATGCCATTCATGCTAGTCAAGAGGCAAATGACGCCTATGGCCAAATTTTATTAGAATTACAAACCCATGGTTGGCCACGTGCATTGACCATGGCATATGACTCAGCCAATACCGCTACTGAAAAGGCTGATACAGCAGCAGAAGCATTAGAAACACTTGATGTAAGTAAGATAGATAACATCGAACTTCTCAAAACTAATGCCCAACAAACAATTGAAGAAGCACATCTTGCAGCAAAAAATGCCGATTTAGTAAATGATACCTGTTTCCCTAGCCATGATACTAAAATCTCCATTGCCGAAGTTGCGCAAAATGCAAATACCGCCGCCGAACGTGTGCAACAAGCATTAGATAATTTACCAAGGTTAATTGAAGCCCTAACTTCAGACAATGAAGAAGAGAACCAGCGCCTTAAGGAAGAATTAGAACGCCAACGTCTTGAAGAAGCTAAACAACGTGCTCTCGAAGAAGAAAACCGCGGTCTAGCAGAAATCGAAAAGGAAATAAATCGCGAAGTCGAAGCAGCAAAAGAAACATTGGGCGAAGCTCTAACAAATCTTTCGGCGCGAACCGCTCAGGCTAAACAAGCTGAAGCTCGATTAGATCGAGCTTTGAGTGATGACTTAAATAATGAAAAAGAACAAAAACGATTAGAAGAACTTATTACAGAGGGTCATAATCAGATTATTTCTGTAAAAACTACTATAGAAGTAGTTAAGCAGGCAAAAGAAAATCCTTACCTAAAAGAAGACGAATATAGTGACAAGCACCTATCAAGAGCAACCGATGCTATAAATAAACTGAATAATACAATCCCTAAAGCCAAACAACACCTTGCTAAAGCTAAACAAAAAGAAATAGACACGATCGCCTTGAAAGCCAATGAAGCTGCAAGTGAAGCAAAAAAATATGCTACTTTAGCCGAAAAAAATGCAGAAGCAAGCCGTAAGGTTGCGATGACAACCTCTAATAAAACTGTTAAACAAGCTACTGAACTTGCGAATCAATTTGCAGAACAAGCTAACCAACATGCCAAAAAAGCTGAAACACATCATCAAGCTGCAACTAAAGCAAAAACGGCCATTGAGGCAAACAAAGAGCTCGAAGCCACCAACAAAGAAAAGGACGCAGCAAACAAAGCTGTTGAAAAAGCTATTGAAGCTGCAAAAATTGTACGTGAAGCAAATCAACATCAAATAAACAAAAATGCGCATTTAATCAAGCAAATTGCTGCACAAGTAACTCGTGCGCAGAAAGCAAACGAACAAGCAAAAGTTACAATGTCCCAGCTTAGCTCTTCTTCGTCTGATGCCGATATTAATAACGCCATAACCTCATTAAATAAGGCTGTTACAGCAACAGAAACTCACCTTGAGGGCGCCAAAGCAGTTATGAATACTGCTAAGCCAAAAATATTAGAAGGCATGCTGCAAGAAGCGACTGAAGCAGCTTCCCAAGCGGAAATAGACGCAGCTATATTAGAAAGCAAAGCACAAGGTATTTCACGCCCAACCACCAGCGCCCAGGACTCCTTCACCAGGTCCAAAGATGACGAAGTGATTGCTCGTGAAAGAACCATTGCCCAAGCAATACATAACGCTAAAAATTCAGCACATGATTTTGCGTTTGCCAAGGCACAACATAAACTTAATCCGCAACCAAATACCACTAAAGATTTATTAACTGAAGCACAACAAGCACATCAAATAGTAGCGCAACAAGTAGCAATTGTTCAAGATCCTAATCAATCTCTGGTTACTGTTAATCAAGCTGCAAATGAAATTGAAGAACAAGCCGATATCATTAAACAAAAAACACAAGATATATCGCGGGCGACAGCTGAACAACAAGCAAAGAAATTACAACAACAACAAACTGCACATGAAAAAGCTTTGCGCGATGCAGAACGTGCAGCAGAACAAGCTCACCAACAAACAATCAAAGAAGTGCAAGCAAAAATAGAGGCATTAAATAAAGCTGCTGCAATTCAAAAAGCGAAAGATGCCTACGATACCGCCTATATAGGTTATACCGTAATTGATGAACTTTTAGGTTCAGAGCACGACTTAACAAAACAAGCAAAAACACATACCGAAAATACAAAACAACAGTATGAACTTGCACGCAAAGATGAAGCAACTGTTTCTGATGCGCAACACGCAGCATCTCAAGCAATGCAACATGCTAATGAAGTAAGCAAACTTTTAGCTGTAGCAAAACAAGTTGACGATAAAAACCGAGCATTAATGACACCTCGTTTTTCTGGAGCGTATTTTAAAACACTACATGCTTCAGAACGCGCTGACGCGGCTTTAAGACGAACTAAAGATATATTAGGTGATGAAGCAGAAGAAACGAAAACTATACAAAACTTAGCTGATGCAGCCTATGTAGAACTTGTCAAAGTAAACTCTGATTCTCTATCTCCAAGTGAGGAACAAGCAGCTGTAACTGCGGCTGAAAATTATGCTATTCAAGCTGCACAGATTGCGGATGATGTTTTACAACAACATCTGCAAGAATTAGGTAGAATGCTACCAGCGCAAGCAGAAGAGCCCAGTCAAGCAGCGGAAGAGAAAATTCGCGAAGCAGCAGAAAAGGCTCAACGTGAAGCTGAACAATTATTTTTACAACAAAAAATTGATGAATCTCAACAAGCTGTTGTTGAAGCAGAAAAAGCCGCAACAGCAGCACGCGCACATGCTAAATCAGCTACAGGATTTGTCAACGCTCATCCAGATGATCAAACCATTAAAAAGATGGCTGATGCAGTACAAACATCTGCTGACAAAGCAGCTGAACATTTAAATAACGTTAAACAACATCATGAAGCTGTTATTCAAGCTACTACGCCCCAAGAAAGTTGTACCGCTATTCGAAAAACATTAAATGAATCTATTCTTGCAAGACAAACTGCACAACAAGCTAAACAACAAAATGAACAAATAGCACAACATTTGCTGAATAAACTAGAAGGGCAAGCTGATGAAAATGCTGCCGAAGAAGCTCGCTTACCAGCAGCCCCTCAACCGCCAATTCTCACGGAAGAAGAGAAACAGCGCGCCCTCAAAGAAGCGTTAAATGCAAAAACCGCAGCGGCTATACAAGCTATTGCGAATACTAATACAGCGATTAGACAAGCTGAACAAACTACAAAACCAATCAAAGAGGCTTATTCAAAGCTTGATGAAATTAATGTTCCAGAAGCATTAGCACAAGCAATTAAAACCGCGCAACAGGCTCTCGACAACCATCGTGCATCAGCTATCGCCGCGCGCGACGCCGCTCTTGTAGCTGAAAAGCAAGTCATCAAAACAGCAGCAGATTTGCCCCATAATGATATAAAAACGCGCGCAGAAAAAGCAGCTAAAAATGCTAATATCTCCGCACAAAATGTCGATACCATTATCAAAAATGCTGAAATCTATATACAAAATGCTACAAAAAAACTTGACCGCATGCAACAACTTGTAGAAAAACAAGAAAGTTTAGCTCGTGAATTACAAGCTCGTTTAGAAGCCGAAGAACAAGCCCGACAAAAAGATGCGGCGAAACGAAAGGCATCTGCAGTTACAAATGAACTTTTAGGCAAAGGTAAAGAGAAAGATTCCGTAGAATTGTCTCGTCCTGCTGGTAGTCTAACAGGACAAAAAGTTGGTGCAGGCTCATCATCAAGCCCCCCTACACCAATTACTGATACTGGTTCACCATCCAGTACTCCTGCTGACATCCCTGGTAAAGGCTTAGATTCATCATCCAGCGTCAAATTTACTCGCCCCCCCGCACCTAGTAGCGATATTTCATCCGGTTCAGGCGCTAATGCTCAACCAGACCAAGGCTTAGGTTCGCCAGGAGTACCTATCTCAAGCAAAGAGACGATTGACTTAAGTGAAATTCAAACAGCCTTAGAAAATTATGACAACTATTTAGCTCGTTTAAGTAATCAACTTACGACACTGAAAACTGGTATTGATCATGGTAATGCCCTATATGCTCTTGAAGTTATCACCCCGGATATCGCAAGAAAGCAAGCAGACATTCAAGCTAGGCTGAACGCCCAAATTAAAGCGGTAACTAAAATCGATAAGGAATCTGCGGTTATCAAAGACAAGTTAGCCGAGATCAATACTACGCTTTCGCAAATAATTTCAGCTGATACAGTATATGAGCAAGTCAGTAGAGAAACGGCTCAAACGTTATTAGATACATCAGATAAAGTAGCAGAAGCCGCAAGCGATATTCTAAACAATAAGATACCTTTTGTTCTAACTAAGGCAAAAGAACTTACTACACAAATAAACAAATCGCACACCACTCGCGCAACAGATCATATTACTGTTACTCATTATGCAAAAGATGGTGAGCATGGTTCTCAATTTATAATTAGTCCAGATCCTATTGATAATGAAGGTCGTAAGGAAATCAATGCCGGGTTAGGTGGAAAAAATAAGAACCTTTTTTATGAACAAGGACAAATTGAGTCAGAAGACGGCACTAAAAAAAGCTATTTATCATGCAAAACGAATGCCGATTTAAGTAAGGAAGAACGTACTTTATTAGCTATGAATATGGTCTTGCATTACGATAAAATGCAAAAAGTTAATGCCAGTAAATCACCAGCGAATAGTGACGATAAATTAGCAATTGGCGCTGCTGCTAATCCAGAAAAAAATAATGAAGATAAATCACAAGCAATTAATAAAGATAATCCACTTCCATTAGCATGTACAGATGAGTACGCTTTAATTCAAGCTATTTTAATCGCTAAAACACAAGGTATCCCGGCAGAACATATTCTTGCCGGTGTGTTGACTGGTGATGTTAAACAACCCGTCATACCATACTCAACCGATGATATCCAAAATATTTATGATCAAGCATCCGCTAATAATGATAATGAGATTAAGCAAAGATATAACCAAGAAATCAAACCTATCTTGCGTGCACATGGGATTGAAATAGTAAATGCTTCAGGATCTACTACTAAATATAATGCCTATACACCACGCGATGTACGTTCTGAATTCGCTAAAACACATAAGCATCCAGACCAACAAAATTATTTTTATAGTAATGACATGGCAGCAGCTGGCGGTAAACTATTTTCTACTCCACGAGCTGAACCAAAAGCAAAACCACCGACTTTTAACATGTCAACTGATGATGTTAAGAAAATAAATGAAGAGGCAACACACGCCGTTGAACATGTAACACGACGCATGAGCAAATAATCATTTGAGGGATCAATACGTGACATCACCACGATCCCTCATTAAGCTTGCAAACAAACATTTTTTTAAATCAATGACCAATCTCCCACCGAGGGTTACAATCATTCATGCAAGCTTAATGGAGGGCTACGATATTTAACTCATATCCTCACCTTGCGCAATTTCACGTAGCCCTTATTAGTTGCACAATGGATTTCAAACATCCATCATGTTGGTGTTATTCAACAAATTATAAACCCCCTCGTTTTGTGCAATTAATGAGGGATCAATACGTAACGTTAACTCGATTCCTCATTAGACTTGCAAACCAACGCTTTGTTAAATAAATGATCAATCATCCACCGAGGATTACAATTATTTATGTAACTTTAATGGAGGGCTACGATAAAATTCTCGTTCTTTTCCTAATATATATGTAAAAAATTTATTAAACCCCATTTCTTTCACCAAATGAGGACGAATTAATCAATGTTTTTGTTTGCACAATATCGGTCTTTTCCCCACAACCCCAATTTTCACTCAATAAACCTTGACGCACATACTCATGAAATGTTGAATACGGCCAATCTCTGGCACATGTTACATATTGATGTTTAACCGGGTTAAAATGAATGTAATTTACATGATTAATATAATCTTGTTCATCACGTATAACATGCTCCCAAAAACGTCGTTGCCATAAGTTGTATAAACCATGACGATCTTTATTAATAACAATATTTTTGTTAAGTAATGATTTTGTAAATTTGCTTTTTATTATCCGCCATCTTGTTGCATAGGCATGATCATTATCCGGCAATTGCCAAATAGTATGGATATGTTCTGGCAAAATTACTAACGCATTGATGGTAAATGGCAAAAAAGATTTTGCTTCTTTTATAGCCTTTTTCAAATCATCGATATGATCAACAAGAATAGTTGAGTTTCTGTTTTTTAAAGTAACCGTAAAAAAATATGTACCACCATCAATTTTGCAACGTCTATAATGAACCATATTAAATTACCTAATAATTGAATAATTATCTTTATACCAAATCATCAATTTGGTAGCCCTTATTAGTTGCACACGATACTCTAAATATCCGCATTATTTTACCGCTCACAGATCGTAAAAAATGCTTGTGCAACTAATGAGGGATCAATACGTGACATCACCACGATCCCTCATTAAGCTTGCAAACCAACACCTTTTTAAATAAATGATCAATCTCCCATCGAGGGTTGCAATCATTCATGCGAGCTTAATGGAGGGCTACATAAAAACAACGCAACCTCGATCCCTCATATCAATAATATCCAGGACGTTCGCCTGGTCTTACGTCAGGGATTTGCCCGTAATTCATCACCGATTGCTGTTGTTGATATGTTGTTTGTGATGCACCAAACTGTGTTGGTTGGTAACTACCATATTGTGTTGAGCCATAATAAGGCTGTTGTGAAGATGGTCCACCCTGGTCTAATGACGGATATAACCCGCTTGGTGATACTGCTGAAGATGTTCTTGCATTATAGGCCGGTACTGAGGGTAATGAACCATAAATATCATTGGGTACTTGAAGATAGAAACCCTGTTGTGGTGATGCTAATGATACAACTTTGGACTCTCGTGTTGGACATAACCCACTTGATGGCGGCACTGAATATACTTCCGGATTATAAGGCGGAAATGGGTTATAAGAAGCGGGTGGATAGGAAGAAGATGTGCTTGATTCACCGGTTTCTTTTACATAAGTTACCGGGGTGGTATTGGTTCGTACTCTCATCGGAGTTGTGTGTCTGCGTGATGTAACCAAGGGAGGATTGGGATTATTTCGTTCTTTTATTGCTTCTACATGAGCCGCAACATCAGGTAAAAAACAATTAAAATAAAATGAATATAAATCTTCATCAATTAAACATAATGCTCTTTTTGCATCACTCTCATTATCAAAATAACTTAAATATTCAGCTGTAACTGCAATTACTTCTCGCGGCCAGGATTCTTTTGAATAATAAGAATCTGCAAACAAATCTGAAAAAGGCGATGGTAATACTTTGGCTTTGGCTTTCTCGCTTAAGCGTCCACAAATACCATATGTTTCTCCATCTACTACGTGTATCCATCGTTTTTGACCTTCTTTATCTCCTTCTGTGAAAGGATTACATTTATTTTTATAAAGTTCGTTCGCAATGAAATGCGTTAATTCATGGATGAGCGTTCCTCTAATTTCAATCGGGTTTGTCGCATATTTCCCTAACCCAATATAAATTGCATTTTTATGATGATTTTCGCCATAGCTATATACCCCTAATAGCTCTGGATCGCTATTCAGTTTTATGTGCCCAATGCTTTCGGATCTTTCATTAAAATACAATTTAAAACCGCGTTGTTCTAACGTAAGTGAAGGAGCATTTGCTAAATCGTGCTGCCCTTTTGTTGCCAAGCTGACTAATTCCAGCATGCAGTGGAAATAAGAATGGCCATATAATTGTTTATATGCATTATACAAATAACCGTCTGCTTCCACGCTAAGCTCTGGATTTGTTGCTTGTCGTAATAACTTAATTACTGACGCTTGCGCCATTAATCTTTCATTCTCTGCTTGAATAGCATTAATCTGTGAAGAAATTAGTTGTTTTAATTTTTCTTGTATGGCAGGAATTGGGGAAGATGCCGCATATCTTATTAGTAATGTTTGTGCCTCATTATTATTCATTGATGTCGCAAGACGAAATGCGACCGCCCACGGTTCGTAACAATGCGCCAATATCGCTAGTGATAACTGTTGTTGTTGATTTGAATCCGATGTTGTTCGCGTTAATTTTTTTAACGCTTCTTCCAATTCAATTAGGTTATTACTTTCTATTAATGAAATTAATTTATCTTTGATAAAAATATTATAAAAATTCAAAGGATTTAAATCGATAGACACCGCAGCGTCGTATAACTCATTTATATCATCAACGGTTAAATAAAAATCAGCACCCTTTTGGTTCCAAAGTGAATTCAATACCATATTAAATGATTTACTTTCTTCTCTTTTTTCTTCGGGTGTCCCTGCCTTTGATTTTTTAACTTCTCGCAATATTTCGATGAGGGTATTACCAGAGGTAGTATGCTTTATAGATTGCGTTGTTGCAGTAACCGCAGAGGAGGTTCTGCTATTGTTGGCCGCTGCTTGCGGCCCCCCAAAGAAGTATGAATTTACTTGTGATGATGGTGTCGGTATTTGTCGTTTTTTCTTTGCAATCACATCCAATTGTACTTGGGCTTGTGGGTGTCCTTCAGATAAAGCTTCATTATAAAAGAATTCGGCCATTGTAACATCTTCGCTTACACCACAGTTGCCTTTTTCGTATATCCTTCCTAATTCAAACTGAGCATCTCTATTACCAAGCCCCGCCGCTTTTTGATAATACTCTCTAGCTAAATCTAAATTTCTCTTAGCAAGAGTACCTTCCTCGAGTATTAATGCACAAACAAAATAACTCTCCGCATTATTCTGGCTTTTAGCCAATTTTTCAGTATCACTATAAAAAGAAGGAGTTTTTGTTACCTCATCCAACATCTGTTCTAAAATATCAGAATCAAGCGGACTTTCTATTTTTCTAAGTGAATAATATCGGTTGAGGTAATATTTTCGTAAGTCAAAATTACTGCTAAAAGAAGTATTCTTTTGTGCGTCTGCGAGAGCCATTTTCAATCTTCCTTGTGCTAGCAAAATACCTTATTACAAAGTACTTTGTGTCCGGTCGATATTCTGTAACGTCAAGCTTTTATATATACTAAAAATATACTTGGACGGTATGTAACTATACTATGTCATTCCAAATCTTGTTGCAAGCATAATAAATTTAATTTTTTGTGTGATATCGATCCAAAACTCTTAATTTTTTTAATCGCTTAAGATCGTCTAATTGAATTTTAAAGATATTTAAAAATTGTAGATCATATTGATGTGGAAAAAATGCTCACTTGAGTAATCTAAGAGTGCCATTACACATCCTTCAATCGCTCAAATTCAATCGAAGAAATGGCTAACGATCCAACACCAGCATACCAAATTTGTACCTCTTGCACTGTATAATTTTTCTTCTCAATCAATATATATGCCGTGAGGGTGGTATTTTCAGGGTACAAATCTTCTTTATAAAGAAGTTTATTTTGAATGGGCGCATTAAATCGCCCAATTTTGATCGCACCAATAGCTTGCTTATGTCGTGCATTTTTAGCTTTATAATTTAATGTTACTTTATAATATCCCGGTTTAAGATTCAAATATAAAGCTCGCGCTAATAATCCCTTGTGATCCTGTTGTGCATTGGCGACTCTCATATCGCCTTGCACTTTACCAACATCTCCTTTTAATAATTTTGCTGGCCAGATTAATGTTTGAATTTCATCATTTATAAAAAAAGATTTATATATTTGTGCTTGTAGAAAAGTATTTAATACCCCATTGTTGTATGTCCAAATTTCTACTGGTGCATTTTCACAAACATGTTGTTCATAACCATCGGGTAGAAATGGACTTGATGTATTTGCATTATATAATCGACCATTTTTTTCTAATATGACGAAATCGTAATTTATGCCGTATTTTTGTGGGTATAAATACGGTTCACGAGTATTCAGCCATGTTTTTGGTGTTAAATCACTATGCATTGGCATAATGGGAATGTAATGTTGCAGTCGCAAAGAAACACCTCGACTATGCCAATAATCAGCAATCCCTGCATGCAATGATTTAACTTTCTGAATTTGCTCAATACACTCAGCAATGGCTGCTTCATGATGTACTGTTTCAATACCTTGATGTCGAATTGCTCGAATGCGTTGCCAACCATGATGATGGAGTTGTTGAATAATGGTTGCAATAATACCAATAAAAATGGCTATAAATAGTGCGTAAACTGCAAGATTGAAATAACCTGTACGCTTAATAAAATGATCCTTCGCCCCTTGCTGTTCATCCTGCGGCATAGACCGATGAGAGTTTCGAGAATCTAAATAAATAATTGTTAATATAAATGCTAATCCAATTGGCAACATAAAATAGCGTAAACTATAAATATCTTGGAAATTTCCCGATACCATTGCCCCAATAAAATTGACTGGAATTAAAAATATTAAGAAAATCAGACAAAATGTAAACGGATTATCCGCTTGTCCAATAAATTGAATTTTAATGGAAGGATCCACTCCACCTAATTTCCATTTCTTAATTTTATAACTAAATAAATTAGCAAATAATACGAAGCAAGTTACTAGTGAAAGTATTGCCAATATCAAATAAAACCAAACAAACATGTTCACTGGGTAAAAAAGATTAATGATTGCCAATTTAAATTGAGTTAATGAATTCATAAAATTAACATAAGAAAAAGGTGCCCAATTTAACTTGGCATGATCATACCGAATAAAATAAGCAATAACTTGCGCAATGGGATAGGCCACAATAACAACAATTAAACTATTTAGTAGTGGAATTTGATATTTTTTATATTGTGCTAATTTGCTTTTTAACGTTAGACATAAAAGATAAACCAATAAAACAATAACTGCCGTACTATAAAACCCAATAATAAACAATTGATCACAGACAATTGCTACAACAATAGTAATGGTAAATTTTAATAATGAGATATTCTTTTTTGCTACTAAATACTTGAGAATGAATCCCAACGCTAGCAATGAAAATAAAAAAGAGGGTACTTGCGAATTGATCGTATCAAAATACAATCCCATATTACTATGTACGGCTGTAAAGGAGGTTAATGCGACTACAGCTAAAATAGCGGCAATAGCTGTTGTAGATATTTCACGTTGAATTTTTTTCGCTAACCAAATAGAACACCAAGCAATTAATAAAGCTTCTGCAATAGAAACAAATAAAATACGATCGGCAGGTAAAGGCAAGAGTTTAAAGGCAATAAAATAAAGAACTATATCGGGTATATACGCTGGTGTAGGGGTAAATTGCCACGCACTCCAAGGGCCATTATAGAGAAAAATGTTGCGCGCTAAATCTTCAAAAAACAACGTATTACTATTAAGTTGAATAGTAAAAAATAATAACGCTGTCGCCAGAAAAACTAACACCCAACCAGTAGTAATTACAATTCGTTTTGTAACTACCATCTCTACCTCCATGTGAAATTTATTACCGATCTACACATTCACCCCATTAATCACTAACATTTTTTCAACTTGCATATCGCGTAAGGTATAAGGAATCCCTCCCACGCCTAGACCTGATTCACGTAATCCAGCAAATGGCATGTTATCCACTCGAAATGCCGTATGATCATTTACCATGACTGCTGACGCATCCAAATGATGGTAAACATGCAACATCGTATCTAATTGGTGTGTAAACACGGCACCTTGAAACGAGAATGGTAGTGCATTTGCCTGAACAATAGCTTGATCAATATCATTATAAGAATACACACACACTAATGGGCCAAATACTTCTTGCTGGCTCACCTTTGCATCAATGGACGGGTTTAATAATACCGTACACGCATAACATGACGTTGAAATACGTTCGCCGCCACAAAGCAGTTTAGCACCACCCTGTACTGCTTCTTTAATCCAGGTATCAACTCTATCAACTTCACCATGGCGAATTAACGGACCAACCTCAGTTTCGGGTTTAGTAGGATCACCAATCACTAAATTTTTTGCTTTTTGCGCTAATTTTTCAGCAAATTTTGTCGCAATGCTTTGATGAGCAAATACTCGTTGCACCGATACACAGACTTGACCGGCATGATAAAAACCACCTTTGGCAATGGAGTTTACCGCACTATCAATATCAGCATCTTCAGCAACAATAACCGGCGCAACACCGCCATGTTCTAAAGCACAACGGGTACCTGGGGCTAATTTGGAGCGCAACATCCAACCTACACGTGCACTACCAATAAATGATAAAAATGCAACACGACTATCTGTCACTAAATTCGTTGCTAATTGATTATCGGCAATAACCAAAGCTTGGCACCAATTTTCCGGCAATCCTGCTTCATATATTAATTTAACAATTCGTAAGCATGATAATGGCGTTTCTTGTGATGGCTTAACAATCACAGGACACCCAGCGGCAATGGCAGGCACAACTTGGTGGATAATTAAATTTACAGGGTGATTAAAGGCGCTAATTGCAACAACGACGCCAATAGGTTCATGTTGCGTGAATGCCATACGATTAGCTGAGCCGGCATTAAATTGCATGGGAATCACATGTCCCGCATCAGTACGTAAAGTTTGAATACAAATTTTTACCCCATCGATCGCGCGAGCTACTTCAACCCGAGAATCGATTAATGGTTTACCACCTTCAGCGGCGGCGCCTACCGCTAACTCTTCTTGGTGCAATAGCAGGAAATTTTGTAATTTCTCTAAAATAACAATTCGTTCAGGTAGCGGTATCCATGCTTTTTTATTACGGAATAATTGATAAGCGGTTGTGAGAGCTTGTTCGATATGAGTTTGTCCAGCGGTAGCCACTTTTGCTAGCACTTTACCATCATAAGGAGCTTTAATTTCTATCATGCCAGCGGGTTTACTATCACCTGCAACAAAAACCTGCGTAAAATCCGTTTGCATGAATAAAACTCCCTTATCAATCCAGTCTGCACTTTTACTCGATTACGATCCCGTATTACGCTTTGTTTAATGATGATGGATATACTTAACACTCTGCTAGATTCGTTAATAACATACATCATCGATTTTTAACCGCTTTAATACGGGCTACGTTTAAATGCTACGCTACGGTATCTTTTACTTTGTCCTCATGGGTATCACAACATGGTGCTGTCTCTACCACTAATGGCATTTGTGCTTGTTGTGTTTTAAGATATTGCATGGGACCACCACGAAATGGTGCGAAGCCAGTACCAAATATCATCCCAACATCAAGCAAATCAGCATCAGCTACCACACCTTCTTTCAGGCATTTTTGTGCTTCATCCAACATTTTACCAATCATACGATCAGCTAATGCAGATGTATTCACGCCAGTTTTTGGCATGGCTGGTTTTATTGGTCGACCATTTTTATAGGTATAAAAACCAGCATCGGTTTTACGACCTAATTTGCCGGCTTCAACTAATTGTTGCAGACGCAATGGAATTTTACCGCCAAAGTGGCCTGATAAGTTTTTAGCAACGGATAAACATACATCCAAACCAACTGTATCAGCTAATTCAATAGGACCCATTGGCATACCAAACTCAACTGCAGCACGATCAATAGCCGTTGGAGAAATACCCTCATCTAACATGATCATGGCTTCGTTTAAATAAGGCATTAAGATGCGATTGACCAAGAAACCTGGGCTGCTCTTCACTGGCAATGGCAAGCGATCAATCTTACGAACAAATGCCATGGCTTTATCAACCACCGCTTTATTCGTTTTATCGCTTTGTACAACTTCCACTAATTGCATTTTGGCAACTGGATTAAAGAAATGAATACCAACTAAACGGCTTGGATCTTTCAACGCCGTGCTAATTTCATCAAGTGGAATACTTGACGTATTCGTTGCTAAAATCGCTGTTGGTTTAGCACGTTTTTCCAAATCAGCAAACAAGGCTTGTTTTGCTTCCAGATTTTCATAAATGGCTTCGATGATGACATCTGCTTTGGCAATACCCATGCCATCCACATCAGGAATTAATCGATCCATTGCTGCTTGTGCTTCACGAGGTAATTTAAATCGATCTTTAAACAATTTATTAGCACGTTTTATCGCACCAGTTAAAAATTTTGGCTCGCGATCTTGCAATGTTACTGTCAAGCCACGTACTGCACACCAAGCCGCAATATCACCACCCATGGTACCTGCGCCGATGACATGGACATGCTGTGGTTTAAAATCAACATTTTTAGCCATGCTTTTTAATCGATCTTGCAAATTAAAAACACGTACTAAATTTCGTGATGTATTAGTCAATAATAATTTACCAACTGATTTAGCTTCGTTAATATAAGCTTTTTCACCATTAGCACCATCTTCAACCCATAAGTTAATCATGGCAAATGGCGCTGGATATTGTTCTGGCGTGGTCTTAATTTCGAGGTTGCGATTAAATAAGATATTTAATTGTTGTAATGGATTACGTGGTGTTTCGCGTGTTTCAACAACACGGCGCAACATATAACCTAACACTGGACGCATAAAAGGTAAATTGCTTACTTTACTCATCCAATGCAATGGTTTGCGTGCTGGTTTTTCAAGTGCATAATAACGTGCAGCACGTTCTAATTGACGCTTCGGTACTGCCGCATCAATGACGCCTAACTTAGCCGCTGTTCTTGCCGGTAAAGCACGACCCGTCAACATAATATCCATGGCCTTTGCTGGGCCAATGAGTTGTACTAATCGAACAGTTCCACCCCAACCCGGATGAATACCCAGTAATATTTCAGGCAGTCCAATACGCGTTTTATTACCATCTTCTGCAACACGATATTTACAAGCTAGCGACATTTCTGTACCGCCACCCATACAAAAACCTTCAATCATAGAAACCGTCGTGATTGGCAAATTGGCTAATTTATCAAATACCAATTGTCCCTTACGCACTAAATCAAATGCTTCATTGACATCTGTAATTTTTGTAAATTGCTGAATATCTGCACCTGCAATAAAACCATTGGTTTTACCTGATTTAATGATCATGGCAGCAGGCTTTAATTTGCCTTGCTGAATATCATTTAAAATATGCTCGAACTCTTCAAGAACCTCACGATTAAGTGAATTAACTGATGAATCAGCACGATCAAACGTTACCCATAAAATATTTTTTTCATCTGTGGTCAAGTGCCAGTTTTTATAGTTTTGCTGTTCCATTATTCAACCCCCGTCACACGTTCAACTAACATAGCACCACCTTGTCCGCCACCAATACATAGTGACGCAATACCATATTTTGCATTCTTGCGTTTTAATACTTCAATCGTATGCAATAACACACGTGCACCACTTGCGCCAATCGGATGACCCATAGCAATTGCACCACCATCAATGTTTAATTTATCTTCCGATAATTTACCTAATGGTTTACTTAATCCTAATTGTTCTTTGCAATAATCCGCGTCTTCCCACGCTTTAATGCAACCTAACACTTGCGCAGCAAATGCTTCGTTAATTTCCATACAGTCTATATCGTTTAAGCTTAATTTTTGACGTTGTAAAATAGGTGGAATAGCATGTGCTGGACCTAATCCCATTTGTTCTGGTTCAAGAGCAGCCCATTCCACATCAACAATTTTTGCCATGACAGGCAAGTTAAAACGTTTTACGGCTTCTTCACTTGCAAGAATCACATAAGCAGCGCCATCAGTTACCTGTGAGCTATTTGCCGCTGTTACCATACCAAATTTTTTATCGAAAAATGGCTGTAATTTTGCAAGTTTTTCAACCGTAGAATCACGACGTAAACCATCATCAGCTTGATAAACTTTACCCGTATTATCAAAAATGGGCTCAACTTCTGGTATCAAACCACCATCAATTGCTGCAGCAAGACGTTGGTGACTTTGCACTGAAAATGCATCCATTTCCTCGCGAGTAATCCCAAAACGATAAGCGACATTTTCTGCGGTTTGCCCCATGGATAGTCCAACTAATGGATCACTTAAGCCATGTAATAAAGCAATAATTGGTTTAAAATAACGTAATTTAATTTGTGGAATTAATTTTAATCGGTCAGTTAAACTACGTGCTGCAAACCATTGCCCTAACCAGGCAGTCATGTCTTCATTCAGTAAAACTGGGGCATGACTCATTGCTTCAGTACCACCAGCTAATACTAAATTATGTCGTCCCATAGCAATATCTTGATAGGCATTATCTATTGCTTGTAAGCCTGAGGCGCAATTGCGTTGAACTGTCCAAGCAGGAACTTTTTTGCCACAACCTAAACGCAAAGCAATAATACGACTAATATTTGCTTCATCTGGACTTGGCATCATGCAACCGGTAATCACTTCATCTAAGTCTGAAGGTTTAAACGGCTGTCTTAATAACAATGTTTTACACGTAGCAACCGCTAAATCAGAAGCGGTAAAAGGACCTGGTGTAGTACGCGCTTTTAAAAAAGGCGTACGGCACCCGTCAACAACATAAACTACGCCATTTCGGCGACTTTTTGTGCTTTCTTCAACCATGATGGTGTTTTTCCTGTCAGTTGTTCATGACGAAATTCATCTACTGCAATAGCATCTGCAACGGCTGCATCTGCTTCATGCAATTGCCTAATATCTACACTTGATAGAATATTTTCTGCAAAAGCCGCATCAAGCAATGCTTGGCGAGTTGGCTGTTTTGCTAATTTACCGTCACGCAAGGCTTGCTGTAAACGACGTTCTAGATCTTGCGTTTGCAACACACGTTGAAATGCAATTTCCATGCGACCCATCGGATCAGTCGGTTCCACTACCATTGCGCAACCTGCACCTAATCGTTGTCTTATGCCTGAATCGGTTAACATAGGTTCAACGATTTTGTGATCTAATTTATCGCTTGGTCGATGTTTGTAGGTATGATCGATAGGAAATACCCAAAAACTAAGTAATTTAGCCAAGAAACGATTGGGGAAGTTTTCAAAAAATTCAGTAAATGCATTTTGAATATTATTCAAATTAGTTTGAATACACCATTCTACATAAGGCAAATCTTCTGGTTTTTGCCCTTCATCATGGAAATATTTCAATACTGCTGAACCTAAATATAAATTACTTAATACATCACCTAACCGTGCTGACAATCGCTCTTTACGCTTTAAATCACCACCTAAAATCATCATCGCGATATCAGCCACTAAGGCTAATGCTGTACTCATACGCGATAACTGGCGATAATACCAAGCTAATTTACCTTGTGCTGGCACTTTGATGAAGCGACCATTTGTTAATCCATAAACAAATGTGCGTGCGGCATTAGATGCGGTATAACCTAAATGTGAACATAATAATTTATCAAATTCAGCATATGCTTGTTTTTGATCTGCTAGATTAATTGCTGCAATTTCTTGACGAATATAAGGATGGCAACGCATTGCACCTTGACCAAAAATAATCAAGTTACGCGTTAAAATATTAGCACCTTCCACCGTAATACTGACTGGAGTTGCATAATGCCCATGGCCAAGATAATTGCGCGGCCCCATTTGAATTGCACGACCGGCATGAACATCAAATGCATCGTTCATCACCTGACGACTCATTTCAGTCATATTGTATTTGGCAATAGCAGAAGCAACCGCTGGTTTAATTTTTTGATCAACTGCACCAGCCGTAAATAAACGTGCTGCTTCTAATTGATAAGTATTGCCCGCTATGCGTGCTAATGCTTCTTCTACACCTTCAAAGTGCGCAATTGGCAATTTAAATTGTTTACGGATTCGTGCATAAGCACCTGTCATACGATAACAAACCGTACCCACAGCATTACTTAAAGCAGGCAATGAAATTGAGCGACCAATGGATAAGCACTCCATCAGCATACGCCAACCATGACCCGCCATTTTCGGACCACCAATAATATTATCTAATGGTACAAATACATCTTTACCACGTACGGGACCATTCAAGAAAGCCATATTCATGGGGAAATGACGCGTATCTGCTGTTACATTAGGATGGGAAGCTGGAACTAAGCCAAGAGTAATTCCTAATTCAGTTTTATCGCCTAACAAATGATCGGGATCATATAATTTAAAGGCTACGCCAATAATGGTTGCCATTGGCGCTAACGTGATATAACGCTTATCAAAATTTAAACGCATACCAAGAACTTCTTTACCCTCGTGCATACCACGACAAATTACACCAGTATCAGGAATTGCCCCGGCATCACTACCCGCTTCAGCGGCAGTTAATCCAAAACAAGGCACATCAACGCCTTTGGCTAAACGAGGTAAGTAATAATTTTTTTGTTCGTCAGTACCATAATGATAAATTAATTCTGCTGGTCCCAATGAATTGGGTACCATGACATTCACTGCGGCACTTAAACTGCGTGTAGCAATACGCGATACAACGGTAGAATGTGCCAATGCTGAAAAGCCTAAACCACCATATTGCTTATCGACAGCCATACCGAAGAAGCCTTCTTTACGGATGTATTCCCATACTGCTTCTGGCAAGTCGCGATCTTCTTGCACAATTTTCCAGTCATCTAACATGCGACATAAAGTTGCAACTTGATGGTCAATAAAAGCTTGTTCATCAGGACGCAGCGTTGGTTTTGGCATCGCCATTAATTTATCCCAATCTGGCGTGCCGCGGAATAAATCACCTTCCCACCATACATCACCGGCATCAAGTGCTTCTTGCTCTGTTTGGCTAATTGGTGGAAGTAATTTTTTGAATAGCGCAAACGTTTTGCGCATGAAAAGTTTTTCGCGGAAACCCGACGATAAGAAAGTCGCCGCTGCTACTGCCAAGATTACCCATGCAGGAATGGATAGCCACATTGGTAGTCCAGCAAACGTCGTTAAGAAAAATAAGGTTACTGCAATAATTGGCGCCCACACTATCGCGCTTACTCGATAATAAGCGGTTGCTCCAATCACAGCAAATAATAGAATCAGTTCAAAAATAATTCCCATTGCAGATCATCCTTTTACTAGGTGTTGGCAGTGGATCATCATAGCTTACTTAAAGCAATCATACAATGTGAGAAAAAATTGACTGGTGGGGTGAGGAGCCAAAAAACTTCATTTTATGTAGGGTGGGCTAAACATCGCATCACGTACAAAGAGAACAAATTAGCATGACAATTAAGCGATGTGTGCCCACCACCATGCCATCATACATCACTGGTGGGGTGAAATGTTTTAGACAGATTTTGCAAGATGGGCGTATGCCATACACCCCTACGAAAGATCATTGTTTTAACTGTAATTTCCCTTCGACTAATTCATAAATTTTATCCATGCGCGCAGCCAAGGTTAAATCATGCGTCACAATGACAAAACTAGTACCTAATTCACGATTTAACTGCAACATCGTTTCATAGACATGTTCAGCTGTTTTATGATCAAGATTTCCGGTTGGCTCATCGGCTAACACACATAAAGGTTTTGCTACCAAGGCCCGGGCAATCGCTGTACGTTGCCGTTCACCACCCGACAACTCCCCTACTTTGTGCTCTAAACGATGGGATAACCCGACTTTTTCTAATACGTCTTTTGCTTGCATCTCTGCATCGGCCACATTGATTTTGCGCAACAATAACGGCATGCAAACATTTTCTAACACTGTAAATTCTGGTAATAAATGGTGCAATTGATAAACAAAACCTAATGCGGTATTACGCAATTCACAACGCTTTTTCTCTGATAATTTATTAATCACTTGTCCAGCAACTAACACATCCCCTTGGGTGGGTTTATCCAAACCACCTAATAAATGTAATAATGTACTTTTACCTGAGCCTGATGCCCCAACAATCGCAACCTGTTCACCGCGTTTAAGCTGGAAATCAACACCCATTAATACATCCACCATGAGCTTACCATCATGGTAACTTTTAGATAACCCAGTTGTGGATAATACCATATCATTCATAACGCAATGCCTCCACTGGCTCCACCCTCGACGCCCGCCAAGCAGGATATAACGTTGCCACTAAACTCATAGCAAATGCCATGACACATACTTTAATCACATCGCTGGCTTGAATTTTAGAAGGTAAATAATCGACATAATTTACACTCGCAGATAAAAACTGCACATGAAACACTTCTTGTATCCATTGCACAATTTCAGTCACATGTAACGATAAAATAATGCCCGAAATCAATCCTAATATCACACCCACAAAACCAATAACCGAGCCTTGAATAATAAATATACTCATCACCACCTTGGGTGTCGCCCCTAAGGTACGCAAAATAGCAATATCAGCTTGCTTGTCATTAATCACCATCACTAGACTTGAGACTAAATTAAATACAGCTACAGCGATAATCAGTAATAAAATTAAAAACATCATGGTCTTTTCAAGTTGAATAGCAGAGAAAAATTGCCCATATTGTTCTGTCCAGTTCATCATCACCGTGTCAGGTGGTAGAATTTTAGTCAGTTTATTTTGTATCATTTGAGCTTGATATAAATCATTTAACTTAAGTCGCAACCCACTAACTTGCTGACCCATTTTAAACAACGCTTGAGCATCTTTGAGGTTAATATAAGCCAGTGTTGTATCATAACCAAAACCACTGCCAGGGTTAAAAATACCCACTACTGTAAACCGTTTGTACCGCGGAATAATCCCCATGGGAGTAGTCGCCACCTCAGGCGTAATTAAGGTCACTTTATCCCCAACATCAGCGCTTAAGTTAGCCGCTAATGCCTGCCCCAGCACAATACCAAAGTCCCCTGGTTTTAGCGCATCCATAGCACCAATTGACATAATTTTATTGATATCCGAAATTTGGCCTTCGCGAGCAGGATCAACCCCAAAAATTATCGCCGGATGTACCTGTCCAAAACTGGTCAACATCCCTTGCCCATACACATACGGTGCCGTTTTGTTTACCCCAGGAAAATCGGCAACTTGCTTATCTAAAGCACGCCAATCCGACAATGCCCCACTTAATGTACTAATAGTGAGCTGCGGAGCCATACTAAATACACGGTTTTTAATTTGGTCATCGAAGCCATTCATCACTGATAAAACAGTGATCAATACCATCACACCCAAGGCAATTCCAAACATGGAAGACATTGAGATAAATGAAATAAAGTGATTGCGCCGTTTTGCGCGGGTATAGCGTAAGCCAATAAATAACGATAATGGTTTAAACATAAGTTGCTTTTTGGTAGAGTTAGACATCGCAAGTGTACCGCGCAAATTGAATTTATCAAAACAAATCATAAGGAAACTACATGACCGGTTTAAATAAAGTAGTTAATACCTACGAAGAGGCCTTAGCAGGCTTTACTAATAATATGACTGTCATGATTGGCGGTTTTGGCTTATGTGGCATTCCTGAAGGCCTCATTCGTCTGATTCATGAATTAGGCTATAGCGGCTTAACTTGTATTTCTAATAATGCTGGGGTCGATGGATTTGGCTTAGGGCTATGGATGGAAAAACGCCAAATTAAAACCATGATTAGTTCTTATGTTGGTGAAAATGCCCTTTTTGAAAAACTATCTATCTCCGGTGAATTAGAAGCTATTTTAACACCGCAAGGAACCTTGGCTGAAAAAATCCGTGCTGGCGGTGCGGGTATTCCTGCATTTTATACCGCAACCGGATATGGCACACCCGTTGGTGAAAATAAAGAAGTACGTGAGTTTGATGGCCGCAAATACATTTTAGAAAAAGCGCTCACTGCTGATTTCTCGCTAATTAAAGCTTGGAAAGCTGATACTTATGGTAATTTAATTTATCGTGAAACTGCCATGAACTTTAACCCCATGATGGCAACGGCAAGTAACATCACCGTAGTAGAAGTTGAAGAAATTGTTGAACCGGGTGAATTAGATCCAAACTTTATTCACACCCCAGGTATTTATGTTGATCGCATAATTAAAGGTACGTTTGAAAAACGTATTGAACGTCGCATGACAAGAAAGGAGGATAAATAATGCCACTAACTCGAGAACAAATTGCCATGCGCATCGCTCAAGAAGTGTATGATGGATATTATGTTAATTTAGGAATTGGTATTCCAACTTTAGTTGCCAACTATATTCCCGCCGATATTCAAGTTATGTTGCAATCGGAAAACGGGTTACTTGGCATGGGCCCTTATCCAACCGAAGCAGAAATTGATCCTGATTTAATTAATGCTGGAAAAGAAACCATAACAGCTATTAAAGGTGCTGCCTTTTTTTCTTCAGCCGATAGCTTTGCCATGATTCGTGGTGGTCACGTAGATTTAACTGTGTTAGGTGCATTTGAAGTTGATCAGCATGGAAATATCGCTTCATGGATGATTCCAGGCAAAATGATCAAAGGCATGGGTGGTGCGATGGATTTAGTGGCTGGCGCAAAAAATATTGTTGTTGCCATGGCGCATGCTAATAAAGACAAACAATCTAAATTATTAAAGCAATGTACGTTACCATTAACCGGTGTTAATTGCATAAGACGTGTTGTTACTGATTATGCTGTACTTGATATTTATGATGGTGCTTTTCATTTACTTGAACGTGCTCCCGGTGTCACTGTAGAAGAAATTATTGAAATCACCGAAGGTGAATTGCATGTTCCAGATCATGTGCCGGAAATGAAGTTTTAAATTAATATTTGTGCTCCCCTCCCCCCACGAAGTGCGGGGGAGGGGTTGGGGGAGAGGGGGCTGTCAGGCTAGTTTTTTGGCATGATTTACGCATTTTTCATTTGAAATGAAATGCCCATTATTGTTAAAAAAAACTTAGCTCAACTTTATACAAATTGGCAAGATACCCCTCTCCCCTGGCCCCTCTCCCTCACAGCTTCAACATAGGTGAAACGGCAATGATGCACGTTTAGCTGCGGGGAGAGGGGAATATTTTGAAACGATAGCTTTTTAAATTACAAGGAAAAAACATGACATATACGTTATCACACCACATTGACGGCCAATTACAAGCTAGCAATTCTCCACGTAAAAGTGAACTTTACAATCCAGCCACCGGCGAAATTATTGGTCATGTTCCACTAGCAGATTTAAGTGAAGTAGATAAAGCTGTCGCCGCCGCAAAAAAAGCATTCCCAGCATGGGCCGATACCCCACCGGTAAAACGTGCTCGCACTCTTTTTAAATTTAAAACCTTAATTGAACAAAACCTCGAAGAATTAGCCATGATTGTTACTCGCGAACATGGTAAAACGATTGAGGACGCAAAAGGGTCGATTATTCGTGGCCTCGAAGTTGTGGAGTTCATGTGTGGTGCACCTAATTTATTAAAAGGCAGCTTCTCTGATGAAGTAGGCCCAGGTATTGATTGCTACTCACTGCGACAACCACTAGGTGTTTGTGCTGGCATTACGCCATTTAATTTCCCTGCCATGATCCCATTATGGATGTTTCCAGCCGCTATTGTTTGCGGTAACACCTTTGTCTTAAAACCTTCAGAACGTGATCCATCTTGTTCCATGCGATTGGTTGAATTAGCTTATGAAGCTGGTTTACCACAAGGCGTGATCAATGTGGTACATGGAGATAAGGTTGCAGTTGATGCTATTCTCACGCATCCAGATATTGCTGCAGTCAGCTTTGTCGGCTCAACACCGATTGCTGAATATGTGCAACAAACTGCTATTGCGCATGGCAAACGTGTACAAGCATTTGGTGGCGCAAAAAATCACGCTATTATCATGCCTGATGCGGATGTTGAACAAACTGCTGATGCAATTGCCGGCGCTGCATTTGGTTCATGTGGCCAACGTTGTATGGCAGTTTCAGTAGCGGTCGCGATTGGTGATGAAGTCGCTGATAAATTAGTTGCGCGTATTGCAGAACAAGCAAAGCGTTTACGCATTGGACCAGGTAATCAACCCAATATCGATATGGGACCATTAGTTACGCCTCAACATTATGCCAAAGTGAAAAGTTATCTTGATCTTGGCGTAGAAGAAGGTGCAAAACTAGTAGTTGATGGTCGTGATTTCAAACATACCGATTATCCAAATGGTTTTTATTTAGGTGCCAATGTGTTTGATCATGTTACTCCATCCATGCGTATTTATAAGGAAGAAATTTTTGGTCCCGTATTATGTATAGTACGTGTTAGTTCTGAAAGTGAAGCGTTAAATTTAATAAATACTCATCAATATGGCAATGGAACGGCTATTTTCACTCGCGATGGTGATAGTGCACGTGAATTTGCACGACGTGTACAAGCTGGGATGGTTGGTATTAACGTAGCTATCCCTGTTCCTGTTGCCTTCCATAGTTTTGGCGGCTGGAAACGCTCAATATTTTCTGATTTAGGCATGTATGGTAGTGAAAGCGTGCAATTTAATACGAAACTAAAAACTATCACTGCGCGTTGGCCAACAGGTATTCGTCATCAGTCAGCATATGTCATGCCAACACATGAATAATTAAGATGAGAACCTTACACTGGTTTCGTGAAGATTTACGAATAAGTGATAATACTGCGCTGTATCATGCGGCGCAACAGGCAACTGAAGGTTGCCTGTCTGTTTATTTTATTACCCCAACAACCTGGCAACAACACGACATAGCCGCATGTCGTGTTGATTTTATTTTGCGTGGTTTACGAGAATTATCCAAAGAACTAGCGTCATTAAATATTCCATTATTAATTTTGGAGTGCGAAACATTTGCTGATATCCCTACCCTTTTACTCAAGACATGTCAGCAATATAAGATCCAATTTGTCCATTTTAACCAACAATATGAATTTAATGAACGTAAACGAGATGAGGCAGTAATACATTTACTCGAGAAAAATAATATTCATACCCAGGGACACCATGATCAAACTATTATTCCACCCAATGTAATTCGTACACAGAAAGGTGAAACATTTACTATTTTTACCCCATTTAAAAAAGCTTGGATTAAATATTATCAAGAACATCCAATAACATTATTACAGCAACCCAAAAAACAATTATCCATGATTGCTAACACATCAACTATTCCAGCTACAATAAAAAATTTTAATAGCCTTGTTGCTTCTGATATTTGGCTTGCCGGTGAAAATGCAGCTCAAAAACGCTTGCGTTATTTTGTTGACAATATCATTGCTCATTATAAAAAATGGCGTGATTTTCCTGCTATTGATGGCACAAGTAAATTATCGCCTTATCTTGCTACAGGCATGATTTCCCCACGACAATGTTTACAAGCCGCACTTGAATTTAACCAAAAAAAACTAGATAGCGGAAATGAAGGTGCCATACAATGGATTAGTGAATTAATTTGGCGTGAATTTTACAAGGATATCCTTTTGAATTTTCCGCGCGTCAGTAAACATCAGCCATTTAAATTAATAACTAATAAATTACAATGGGATAACAATCCAACTTATTTTGAAGCGTGGAAACAAGGAAAAACAGGGTTTCCGTTTGTCGATGCGGCAATGCGGCAGTTACAGCAAACTGGATGGATGCATAATCGTTTACGCATGTTAGTGGCTATGTTTTTTACTAAACAATTATGGCTAGACTGGCGTCAAGGTGAACAATTCTTCATGCAGCATTTAATTGATGGGGACTTATCTGCCAATAATGGTGGCTGGCAATGGAGTGCATCAACTGGCACAGATGCTGTGCCTTATTTCCGTATTTTTAATCCTATCACTCAAAGTGAACGTTTCGATCCGGAAGGAAAATTCATTCGGCAATATTGTCCTGAATTAAGCGAATTAGATAATAAATCGATTCACGATCCTTATGCTCGAGGTGACGTATTTTTATCGTGCTTAAATTACCCAAAACCGATTATTGACTACAAAATGTCACGTGAGCGTGTGTTGAAAGAATATAAAGCCTTAACATAAATTATCGTTTTTTCGCAAAAAAGGCCTGTAATATATCGCGACAAAAATCAGTTAAAGCAGATTGTTCAACGATAATGCGATGATTTAATTGTTGAGAGTTAGTAAGATTAAAGACACTCCCTGCTGCGCCAGAACGTGGATCAGGTGTCCCATAGATCAACCGTTTAATTCTTGCATGTACCATTGCCCCCGCACACATGGCGCACGGTTCTAATGTCACATACAAGTCACAATCAATTAAGCGATAATTACCCATTTTTTTTGCGGCATCACGCATGGCGATGATTTCAGCATGAGCAGTTGGATCACTGTTGGTAATGGGTTGATTCCACCCTTTTCCAATAATTTCATTTTGGAAAACCACTATTGCACCGACGGGCACTTCGCCTTGCTGTTCGGCGTAACGAGCTAATTCGAGCGCTTGCTCCATGTAGTGGATGTCGTTATTCATTTTTATTTCTCGTTTTGAATTTATCACTGATCTTACGTAGGGGCGTATTGCATACGCCCATCTAGCAAACATCATCAAATATTGAGTATAAAGATTATCTTTTAAACATCATCATACAGATATTTTTAGCCAGATTAGTGAATTGGCCTGATGGGCGTATGCAATACGCCCCTACGACAGATCAATTAATCTATCATCTATTAAATAAATCATTCCCACTCGATCGTAGCCGGTGGTTTACCCGATATATCGTAAACTACACGCGATACACCAGCGACTTCATTGATAATACGATTAGAAACTACCTCTAATACTTCGTAAGGTAACCGCGCCCAATGCGCTGTCATAAAATCAATGGTTTCAACCGCACGTAAGCCAATGACATAATCATATTTACGCGCATCTCCCATTACACCGACTGATTTTACTGGCAAAAATACTGCAAATGCTTGGCTTACTTTTGCATACCAACCACTACGCTCTAATTCTTCCATGAAGATAGCATCAGCACTGCGCAATATCGTTAAATATTCTTTACGAATTTCACCTAATACTCGCACACCAAAACCAGGACCAGGAAATGGATGACGATAAAGCATATTATAAGGTAAGCCTAATTCTAGGCCTAATTTACGTACTTCATCTTTAAATAAATCACGAATGGGTTCTAATAATTTTAATTTCATAGTTTCAGGTAAGCCCCCAACATTATGGTGTGATTTAATCACATGAGCTTTACCTGTTTTACTACCAGCAGATTCAATAACATCAGAATAAATAGTACCTTGTGCCAACCATTTTGCATGTGGTAATTTAGCTGCTTCTTCTTCAAAAATATCAACAAAAACCTTACCAATGATTTTACGTTTGGCTTCTGGATCATTTTCACCCTGCAATGCAGCCAAGAAGCGTGCTTCAGCATTGATTAAAATCACACGCATACCAAAGTGGCGCGAAAATGTTTCCATGACTTGTTCAGCTTCATCTTTGCGAAGCAATCCTGTATCAACAAAAACACAGGTTAATTGCTTACCAATCGCACGATGTAATAATGCAGCTACCACTGAAGAATCTACGCCACCTGATAATCCAAGAACAACTTGCTCACTTCCAACTTGTTCACGAATAGTGTGTATGCTGTCATCAATAATATTTTGTGTCGTCCATAATTCTTGGCAACCACAAATATCACGAATAAATCGTTTTAAAATTCGATCGCCTTGACGAGTATGTGTTACCTCTGGATGAAATTGAACGCCATACCAATGTCTATCTTCATCCGCCATTGCTGCAATCGGCGCATTAGCCGTACTTGCAATGACCCGAAAACCCTCCGGCAATTTTGTAACATGATCACCATGACTCATCCAAACATCGAGAAAAGACACATTATTTATCACTTCATCTTCAATCTGATTGAATAATTGACTGTGACCATGTAATTCAACTTTTGCATAACCAAATTCACGATGGGTTGATGATTCGACCGCCCCACCTAATTGGGCAGCCATGGTTTGCATACCATAACAAATACCTAAAATTGGACAACCTAGTTCAAATACAATTTCTGGTGCACGTGGAGTATCATGCTCAGTTACCGTTTCCGGACCACCAGAAAGAATGACGCCATCCGGTGCAAATTCTTCGATTGCCTTAGGATCCATATCATAGGGATGTAATTCAGAATATACGCCTAATTCACGCACTCGACGTGCAATGAGTTGAGTATACTGTGAACCAAAATCAAGAATTAAAATTCGTTGTGAATGTATGTTCATTGTTAACCTTTTATAAAATTAGTCTGGTAATATTTTTACACCAAGTTTGATTGCTACATTACAAAGTTGTTGATCTTTACTCGCTAGTGGTAATCCACGACGTAATGCTAGTTCAAGATATGTCGCATCATAGGTTGTTAACTCTTGATTATGGGCTAGTAATAAAATCTCATGAAATCCTTTTGCCGCGGTCTCGTGATCAATAATAATATTAAGACTATTAATTAACTCTAGAAAATCAATCATTTCAGCATATTTTATGCGTTTTTTTCGCACGGCAGAAACTAAAATATTACCAACATCTAATGGCCATAAAGCAGGCACATAAGCAAAATCAGTATCAAGTTTTTCTAATAAGTCTGACGATAACTTTGTTGTTTCATCAATAAAACACCAACTCAGCGCTATTGAGGCATCTAAGACAAAGGGCATTAACGTCGTCCCTCATCACGTAGTGATTTCCAATCTAAACCACCTAAAGTTCTTGTTTTAGCCAGTGCTTTTATTTTCTCAATTGCAGCCCGTTTAGTCATTTGATCTGTACCTTCAACGGGACTCATTGTCACAATGGGTCGACCATGTTTAGTAATAATCACGCGCTCCCCTTTTTCTACTTGTTCAAGCAAAGCAGAAAAATGAGTTTTAGCTTCATAAGCGCCAATAGTTTGCATAATGTTATCCTCAATAATAGACTGGTCTTAGACTAGTATAAGCCAATTTCTGTTCAAAAACAAATCTTATACTTTATTCCATCGGATAATTAGGCGCTTCTTTTGTGATTGTCACATCATGGACATGACTTTCACGCATGCCGGCACTAGTAACCTTGACAAATTCCGCTTTGGTGCGCATTTCTTCGATATTTTTACTTCCGGTATACCCCATACCCGAACGCAAGCCACCCATTAATTGATAAATAACATTAAAGACGCTGCCTTTATATGGCACGCGTCCCTCAATACCTTCTGGTACTAATTTTTCTGACTCTTTTGTAGAATCTTGGAAATAACGATCACTAGAACCATATGATTGTGTCATTGCACCTAACGAACCCATGCCACGATATGATTTATAAGTACGGCCTTGGTAAAGCTCAATGTCACCAGGTGCTTCTTCGGTACCTGCAAATAATCCACCAACCATTACCGCATGGGCGCCTGCAGTAATTGCTTTACAAATGTCACCAGAATAACGAATACCGCCATCAGCAATCACTGATAATGGTGTATCTTTTAGTGCTTGTACCACATGTGCAATAGCAGAAATTTGCGGAACGCCAACACCACTAACAATACGCGTGGTACAAATAGAGCCGGGACCAATCCCAACTTTCACCGCATCTGCGCCGGCTTCAGCTAATGCTAACGCAGCAGCAGCGGTCGCAATATTACCACCTATCACTTGTAAATTAGGAAATTGTTGCTTAATCCAGCGAATACGAGCTAATACATTAGCGGAATGACCATGTGCCGTGTCAACAATAACAACATCAGCACCAGCATCCACTAATGCAGCAACACGTTCTTCAGTTCCTTCACCAGTACCAACGGCCGCCCCTACCCGTAATTGCCCTGCATCATCTTTATTGGCATAAGGCTTTTCTTTGGCTTTTAAAATGTCTTTTACTGTGATTAAACCTCGCAACTGAAACTGATCATTTACAATTAAAATCTTTTCAATTCGATGCTGATGGAATAAAGCCATCACTTCTTCACGTGGGGTACCTTCTTTGACAGTTACTAATTTATTTTTTGGTGTCATTACTTTAGCGACAGGATTATCTAAATCACCTTCAAATCGCACATCACGACTAGTTACAATACCAACTAACTGATCTCCTTCAACCACGGGCATCCCAGAAACGCCATGCGCTTTACTTAAAGCTAATAATTCACGAACGGTTGTTTGTGGAGTAACAGTATAAGGGTCTTTTACGACACCATTTTCAAATTTCTTAACAATACGGACTTGTTTTGCTTGTTGTTCTGGCGACATATTTTTATGGATAATACCGATACCACCTTCCTGCGCTAAAGCAATAGCTAAGCGAGCTTCGGTAACAGTATCCATAGCAGCTGATAATAATGGAATATTTAGCTCAATATTACGTGTCAAACGAGTTTTTAAACTAACATCTTTCGGTAATACGGCGGAATAACCTGGTAGGAGTAAAACATCATCAAATGTGAGTGCTTCGTGAGAAATGCGGAGTGACATGGTTTGGCCTCGTTAACTGTTTAAAGTTAACGAGGTATTATACATGGGAAAACTTTATAATTCCAGGTAATTTTTTGATTATGTTTATATATTCGCATATTTTCGCAAAACAGGCCGATGCTAACGCATGTTTAATATATTCAAATAGATTTATAACCCTATAAAAGACATAAGCCATACTAAACTATATGTATGAGTATTGTCTCTAAATGAGTAATTTATTATGCGCCCATTTGAAAATAGGCAAGAAGCAGGTCGAGCATTAGCGACCCAATTAACTCGTTATAAAGCTCAACCAAATACTATTATATTGGCTCTCCCACGAGGGGGAGTGCCTGTTGCATATGAAATTGCAAAAACGTTAACTTTACCTTTAGATATCTTTCTAGTTCGAAAATTAGGCGTCCCCTGGCATGAAGAATTAGCAATGGGAGCAATTGCAGATAATGATATTGTTGTTTTAAATGATGACCTAATCGATGAATTAGGTATTCGACAAGATGAAATTCAAGCAGTAATCGATAAAGAAAAAAAAGAATTGCATCGCCGAAATCAATATTATCGTCAAGGCAAGCCATTACCAGATTTACATCAAAAACAAATTATTTTAGTCGATGATGGCATCGCTACAGGCTCCACAATAAAAGCCGCTATTCTGGCATTAAAAACCTTTAAGCCCAGCCGAATTATCTTAGCCGTGCCCGTAGCACCACCTGTTACCTTAATTACATTAAAACCAATTGTTGATGAAATTCAATGCGTTTTGACACCTGAACATTTATATAGTATTAGCCAGTGGTATGAATTATTTCCGCAAACATCTGATGCTGAGGTTTGTGACATATTGCATGGGAAAAGTTGATTTTTGATACTTTAATCCCTTACTTAATTTAATATTAGGTTAATCTTTTTTCTGGCATAATAATATATGTAATATCTTGGCAGCAACATCATGAAAACAGTCAATTACTTTTGGTATGGCTTAACCAGCTTTGTCGAAGGCTACGTCCCCTTCTTTAGTATGATAACGTCCATTGCCGCTGCTTTTGCTATATCACTGGTTTTTCCGCCCATTACATTAATTGCTTTTATCGCTGCATTACTTGTAGGTGCTGGTTTAGCAGTAAATCAAGTCCGAGAAGCACGCAAAAAAAATCAACTTATGCATGAGTTAGAAAATTTACTTGCTGACGAATTACAGAAGAAAGTTAACTTAAAAAAACAATATCAACATAATAAAGAACACTTTGAACACCTTGTCGAATTAATTAACCATGCCAACCATTCCAAACTGATGTTACGCAAAGTTCATGCATATAGTGAGTTTCTTTACGAAAAAATACAGCATATGCATCCTGACGAGCGAGATAAGTTTCTTAAAAGCCCAGCTTGCAAGAAGATCAATCAAATCTTGCCTATCTTGCAAACACCTCACCTCCCTGAACATGAGTTTGAAAAACAAACTAATCAATTAGAGAAACTTATTGAACCTATGATAGGGCAAGTAGAGCTACCAAGTTTCTTGCAAAAACATCAATTAACCATTCATCATTCACAGAAAAAACTTACTGAGCATCACCATGAAAAAGTCAAACCTAACCCATTAGAACAATTTCAACCCACAAAACGTGCGAGCTTTGGCGTTGCCATCAAAACTGGTTTATTAACTTTTGCCTTTGCCAGCTCAGTTACCGCTCTTACCGCAAGTCTTATTTTAGGCTTGAGTCCATTTGCATTGATTGCTGCAATGCCTATTGCGGCATTTACAGCTTCACTCGGTTTAATGGTTTTTGCTTTAGGGTTAGGATTAACTGCCGGCTTCATTTATCATAAAGTAATTGCACCACATAGAGTTCATTTAATGGAGGCATCATCAAAATTACCGGTTATCAAACAGAAAAATCATGAATTAGTTAGTAAACTAGCATTGGAAAAAATACTTATTGAAGAGCAACAGCAGCATCTCAAAGAAATTGAAGAAGACAATCTTCTGCTGCATGCACATGTTACACAAAAAGCTGAGCTTTTACATAAAAAACTCGATCCTGAATATCATCGAGCACATAAATTGGGGGTTAAAACCGCCTTGCACGTGGCTAATCATAAGCAAATTAAGGATCATGAAACAAAACCCATACCGCAAGCAATTCCTAGTGATAGCGAGCTATTAACTAATATGCTTAATCAAATGTCGTCTGAAGACAAACAACAGTTATTAAAACAACTACAAGACAAACCTTCACCTTCAGTGAAAGAACGCATGCGTGATGGTGGTTAAGTTTTAATTAATCTTTATCTGTTTTAATAATCACATTTAAAATACCCTTATTGATTAATAAAACGAATAAAACCAATGCCCAGACATAAAAAAAGACAATCGTGGACTGCAAATATTCCATCACAGAGTAACTTACTGAATAGTTATTTTAAAGTCCGTCATCACTTATATCCCAATTATATTCCCATCCCCCAAATGGATGACGAAGAAGTTATGGGTGGTATATGTTTTGGTTTGTCATGGTTATGGTTACTTTGTGAAGATGGAAACTTTGGCAAATATAATTCAGAATGGTTCTTAAAAAACCTAACTCGTTTTTCTAATTTTGAAAACATTTCTGTTGCAAATTGGGATGATACTGACAAAGCTGATTTTCACGAGTTCTTTGAACTTGCCTTCGTACTGCAATCTTATAATCTTTTAGTTAATACCGATCACCCTCAATCAATAAATTACAAACAGATTTTTTCCGCAATGAATAAATTGCGTTTTCAACATCTCAAAACAAATCCATACCTTCTTTATAATAAAAATCTACATCAATTAAAAAATGAATTATTATCCTTACAAAAACAAACAGGCAAGGAAAACATTTATACAATTATTTCAACTGAATTGCATGCCGTTGCTCTTAAAATCAGTCCGGAAGGATTTAAATTTTATGATTCAAATGGATTTTTACTATCTAATATTAATGATGTTGTTAATTACTTAAACTCAAAAGAGTTTTCTTCTGCATTTGACAACCCAACATTTAAACTTTTTCATAGTTCTTATTATACAACGTCTAATCAAATGAATTTGCATTCATCAAAAACAGCCATCAATAATAATGACAAAGTAAATAATGAACTGGTAGAAAGTAATTATTCGCCCCCAAAAATAAAAACATCCAATAACATCAACATTGGTTCTCTTTCCTCGCGAAATAGAAAGATTTATCTCAATGCACTTGTGCTTGAACGTCAAAATCAAAATGTCAAAGATTTTCTTGAGCGCTATCCAAGTTTAACTGAAAAAACCATCCTCTTATCCATCACTCATAATAACAACTTATTACTTAATTCATTATTAATGAGTAAAAAAGATATAATAACCAGACCCGCCTTTCAACGTAAAATGCTATTTAAATCTATTGAAGAAAAAAACATTGTCGCTCTGAAATTATTGACAAAATATAATATCGACTTTAATCAATATTTAGTTAATCAAAAAACTGCGTTACATGATGCGGTATTGAATAATGTACCTGAGATGGTAGCAATTTTGCTCCCTAAAATAAAGATTGAAGACAGGGATGAAAATGGAAATAATTTGCTACATTTAAGTTGTGGCAATGAACAAGTAGAGACATTAAGTCTCTTACTTTTATCAAAAAAATATAATCACTATCAAATAAATGCCAACGGTTTTACGCCAATTGAAATTGCTATATTTAATCGTAATTTTTTAGCATTTAAATTATTTTACCAACATGACCCTAATATCAGTAAACGTTTATATAATGGTAAGTCTTTATTACAGCTAGCAATTATCAATAATGATAATGATATCATTGATTTTTTACTAAACTGCAAAGTTTCTGTTAATGCGAAAGATAGCTTATGCGCAACTGCTGCACACACAGCAATAACAATGGGTAATCTTCCTGTACTTAAAAAACTAGTTAACCATCGTTGTAACATAAATGCTCGAGATGAAAATGGCAAAACACTGTTACATTATGCTGTTGCACAAAATAATGTAGAGATTGTACAGTATCTTGTTAATAAAAATGTAGATTTGTTTGCTAAAGATAGTAATGATAAAACGGCTTATCAAATTGCTCGCAATAATAATATGTATAAATGCGCCAATATAATTCATCAAGCACGAGATCGTTACATTACTGCGAAAAAACAGCAATTTTTTACTGCTTTGCCCAATACTGCCTCACCACGATATTGCCGTGGCCTGCTACAAAATAGTAGGTTTAGTGCCCTTAACCAACCACTCATGGCAAGGATATGATAGAGTCAAATGACACTATTTATACCAGCTTACATTTATTCTGCAAATAATAATATACCGCTCGCATACCCATTGCCTCACCACCCTCTGGACGTCCAGCACGGGTTTTCATATTCCAGCCCATGATATCAAAATGTACCCACGGAATTTGAGTATCCACAAACTCATTTAAAAATAGAGCTGCCGTCATTGCACCGGCATAGGGTGAAGATGAATCATTACTGATATCAGCAAAGCTACTATCGATATATTCACGATAGGGTTTATATAATGGAATTTGCCAAACCAAATCATCGCATTGCATCGATATGGTTACTAATTGCTTAGCGACTTCATCATTATTGCTAAATAAACTAGGAATATCCGGCCCTAATCCAATTTTGCCCGCCCCAGTTAGCGTTGCAAAATCAATAATCATGTCAGGTTTGTCTTCACATGCTAAAGCAAGACAATCTGATAAAACAACACGTCCTTCCGCATCAGTATTTCCGATTTCAATATTTAATCCTTTACGGGTAGGAATGATATCACCCGGACGATAGGCATCACCTGATACCATGTTCTCGACTGCACCGATAATAACACGTAGCCGAATAGGTAATTTGCTAGTCATTATCCACTGTGCTAAACCTAATGCTTGTGCAGCACCACCCATGTCTTTTTTCATAAGGCGCATACCGCTAGCCGTTTTTAAATCATAACCACCCGTATCAAAACACACACCTTTACCAACTAATGTGATTTTGGGATGAGTTGGATCACCCCAGGTCATATCAATTAATTGTGGTGCTTTTTTGCTGCCTCGACCAACAGCATGGATGGCTGGAAAATTATTTTTTAGCAATTCATCGCCGATAATATGTTTTATATCAACACCAAATTGTTTCGCAATAATATCTGCTGCTGTAGCCAAGTCAGCAGGTCCCATATGTTCAGCTGGGGTATTGATTAAATCACGAACTAAATTAGTTGCATCAATCTGTGTCTCGACAGCATCAATATTGACCGTTTTTGGCAAATATAAAACGGCAGCTTGTCCATTTTTAGGTGTTTTATATCGGGTAAATTTATAAATCGCCAATCCCCAACCACATGCCGCTAATTCATATTGCTGTGTAGTTAAACCTTGTAATTGATAAATACCTGCCGGTAATTGCGCTGGCAATCCAGCTAATTGCCACAACCCATCAAAATGCTCAACAGGGTAAATGACTTTCGCCAATTTACCATGTTGATTGGGGATCAAACCAACTTTGTTACTGTCAACAGAAAATCCCATTGCTGTTAACCAATTTTTATCATGATCAGTTTGATCAGCAAACCATACGGAAAAATCCGCTTTTTTTATCGGATAAATATCGATGGGAGCAATGATAGTTTCAGTGGTGAAATAAGGTTTCATTGAGAATATCTCCGACAATCACGAAATCGTGATGGGTTGATCTAGCCATTTTAATTGCTTTAAATGAAGTTTTTTACGCTTTTTCTCAGCCTGAGCTAAATCATACATTGTTTGCATGTTAAGCCACATTTCACTACTTGTATTTAATACAATAGAAAGTCGCACTGCCATTTCAGGACTAATACCTGATTTACCATTAATAATTTTTGAAAGCGTAATACGTCCAACGCCTAATTGTTCCGCTGCTTGGGTTATTGTTAATCCAGTATTATCAATAAGCGCTTTTTTTACTACTAATCCCGGATGTGGTGGATTATGCATAATCATAAGCTAATATCTCCTAATGATAATCTACTAAATCTATATTTACGGCATCATTACCCTCAAATTGAAAAATCAGACGCCAATTTCCGCTAACTTTAACTGCAAAATAGTCCTTATAATTGCCTTTTAAGGGATGAAAATCATTACCCGGTGTATTCATGTCTTCTGGTGACATTGCATTCGTTAATTGGAAAAGTAATAAACTTAAATTAGCAGCATGTTTAGGTTGAATACCTGCCATGCTGCCAGTTTCATAATAGTTCTTTAACCCTTTATGCTTCCAGGTACGTATCATAATTAATTATATACTGTATATATACGCAATACAAGCACTACTCCGCTAACGCACTCGCTGCAGGAACATAAGTTTTATCAAATGCTGTTGCAACAGCTTCATAGGTAATTTTGCCACGATGTACGTTTAAACCATTTAATAAATGATGGTTTTCTAATAATGCACGTTTATAACCTTTATTAGCTAACTCAACAATAAATGGCAACGTTGCATTATTTAATGCAAAAGTTGCTGTACGTGGCACACCACCTGGCATATTCGCAACACAATAATGCACCACGCCTTCTTCCACAAAGGTTGGTTCGGCATGTGTCGTTGGACGACTGGTTTCAAGACATCCGCCTTGATCAATTGCCACGTCCACAACGACCGAGCCAGGACGCATTTCACGTAACATTGCACGAGTTACTAATCTTGGTGCAGCTGCGCCTGGGACTAAAACGGCACCGATCACTAAATCAGCATCTAAGACGTATTTTTCGATCGCTTCCGATGTTGCATAAATGGTCATTAATTTTGAACCGAATTGAAAATCTAATTCTTTCAAACGACGTAATGATTTATCCAGAACGGTTACGCGCGCTTCCATTCCCATTGCCATACGAATAGCATTAGTACCAACGACACCACCACCAATGACTACTACGTTTGCTGGTGCGACACCTGGTACACCACCTAATAACATACCACTACCACCTTGCGCTTTCTCAAGGCAATGTGCGCCGGCTTGAATAGACATACGTCCGGCAACTTCACTCATCGGTGATAATAATGGCAAACCACGTGCATCATCAGTAACGGTTTCATACGCAATGGCAGTACAACCTGACTCTAATAATAATTCTGTTTGTTGTGGGTCCGGCGCTAAATGTAAATAAGTAAATAATACTTGCCCTTCGCGCAACATCTTGCATTCGTTTGGTTGAGGCTCTTTTACTTTAACAATCATATCGGCGCGATGATAAATTTCATCTGCATTATCAACCACGGTCGCTCCAGCATCACGATACTTATCATCGTTAAAACCAATGCCCGCACCCGCATTTTTTTCCACAATAACTTGGTGCCCATGTGATAATAATTCACGCACACTACCTGGCACCATTCCAACGCGGAACTCTTGATTTTTTATCTCTTTAGGTACACCGATTAACATGGTTTTTTAACTCCAATAATTTACTTTTATTTCGATAACTCTGTTTCTAATTCAGGTAAAAGTGCAAACAAGTCCCCGACCAACCCATAATCTGCTACTTGGAAAATGGGAGCGTCTGGATCTTTATTAATTGCAACAATCACTTTACTATCTTTCATACCAGCCAAATGTTGAATTGCTCCAGAAATTCCAATCGCAATATACAAATCAGGAGCAACGACTTTACCTGTCTGCCCAACTTGATAGTCATTTGGTACAAAACCGGCATCTACGGCAGCACGTGAAGCACCAACCGCAGCCCCTAATTTATCAGCCAACGCTTCTAACATTTTAAAATTTTCAGCATTTTGTAAACCACGACCACCAGAAATGATAACGCGTGCATTAGTTAATTCTGGACGCGTTGAAGTAGTCGTCTCCAGTTTTACAAATTTAATTCGATCCAATGAAAAATGTTTATCCAACGTGGTTATGCTTGCAGCATTAGCTTGTTCTTCTACAATCGGAAATGCTGTTGGTCGAATAGTAATGACTTTTCTTGGCGCTGTTAATTTGACCGTAGCTAATGCATTACCTGCATAAATCGGCCGTACAAAAGTATCAGCACTTTCAATGCGAAGGATATCAGATACTTGCTCTGTATCCAATAAGGCAGCAACACGTGGCATAACTTGTTTGCCGAACGTATCGGCTGCAGCTAAAACATATTCGGCATCTTTTGCTAAATCAGCAGCTAATTTACCAATATTTTCAGGCAATTGGTGTTGATAATCCGCATGATCTGCTAATATAACTTGCGTCACGCCCGCACATTTAGCAACTTCTTCAGCAACAGAATGACATTGATATCCTGCAACTAACACCGTCACCGGCAAATTCAATTGTTTTGCTGCCGATAACGCATGACGTGTTGCTGGTTTTAAATGTTTATTATCATGTTCGGCAATTACTAATATAGTCATGGCAACACCTTAGCTTCATGGCGTAATTTTTCTACCAACTCTTGCACTGAGCTCACTTTAATCCCAGCTTTTCGCACTGGTGGCGGTGTAACTTGGGTAATAGTAGTTTGTGCTTGCGCTTCAATATCCAAGGTATTAAATGGCATGACGGTTAATGGTTTGGATTTTGCCTTCATAATATTAGGCAGCGAAGCATAACGTGGTGTGTTCAAGCGTAAATCGGTGCTAATTATTGCTGGTAATGTTAATGATACGGTTTGTAAGCCCCCATCAACTTCACAAGTGACTTCACATTGATTACCGTTGATTGTAATTTTTGAGGCAAAACTTGCCAATGGCCAATCTAATAAGGCAGCTAACATAGGCGCTGTTTGTGAGTTATCACCATCAATTGCTTGTTTACCTAGCAAAACAAGCTGTGAATCTGTTTTTAATGTTACTTGCTTTAAAATTTTTGCAATCGTTAGTGGTGAAAAAATGTGATCAGTTTCAATATGGATCGCCGAATCCGCACCCAGAGCTAAACCAGTCCGTAATGTTTCTTGTACGCTTTTATCACCGATAGAAACAACGATCACTTCACTGGCGATGCCCTGTTCTTTTAAACGAATGGCTTCTTCGACAGCAATTTCATCAAATGGATTCATCGCCATTTTAACATTTTGCGTTTCCACACCCGAATGATCGGCTTTCACCCGAATTTTTACATAAGGGTCAATAACGCGTTTAACTGCTACTAAGACTTTCATAAACCTCCAATGCTTTTTATCAAAATATCGTAGGAACGTTATGTAATACTGAGAAATTCTCACGAACTTCTAAGAAGTTCTTTCTTCTGTAGGGTGGGCTAAACATCGCGTCACGTACAAAGAGAACAAATTAGCATGACAATTAAGCGATGTGTGCCCACCATCATACCAGCATACATCACCAATGGTGGGCACATATATACTCATCACACCTCAAGGTGCGATGAGTATTGTTATGCGATACCTCTTCGAGGGCAACAATATTTAGCCCACCCTACATTTTCAATAATATTCTTTTTTCATGTTTGCCGCGAAGCGGCTGGGTTACTCAGAATGACAGTGCAGCAACCCTCTCCCCCGTCAACTTCATCGACAATTAAATTTCAATTAATCCTGGGCGCATCTTGACCTTAAATTGCGAAAAGATCAAGATGTTGGCCCCAACTATAATAGGATAAATTTTTTACACTTTAAATCCTTTACGCCAATCAGATTCGTACGTAGAATACGAATCTGACAGAGTGCCCTCAAAAAAGCAGAATGCAAGGAAATATAATAAATGCAACGTGAGCAAATGACATTTGATGTGGTAATTGTGGGTGCAGGACCCGCAGGATTAAGTACCGCTATTCGATTAAAGCAATTAGCTGCCGCAGCCAATACTGAGCTTAGCGTTTGCATATTGGAAAAAGGCGCTGAAGTCGGTGCTCATATTATATCTGGCGCCGTTATCGAGCCCCATGCTTTAAATGAACTCATTCCCGATTGGAAAGAAAAAGGTGCACCATTAAATACCTCAGCAACTGAAGATTATTTTTATTTTCTCACCGAAAAAAGTAAATTTCGCCTTCCTACCCCGCCACAAATGCAAAATCATGGGAATTATATTGTTAGTTTAAGCAATTTCTGCCGATGGTTAGGTGAACAAGCCATGCAAATGGGAATAGATATTTTTCCTGGCTTTGCAGCTACTGAATTACTCTTTGATGGTGAACGCGTGATTGGCGTCGCAACTGGGGATATGGGGCGCGATAAATCAGGCCAGCCCGGTAATCAATTTCAGCAAGGTATTGAAATTCATGCCAAACAAGTGATTTTAGCTGAAGGTTGTCGCGGCTCATTAACCAAACAATTGAATAAAAAAGTTAATTTGACCAAGGATTGTCAACCACAAACCTATGGCATTGGGATAAAAGAACTATGGCAAGTTGCCCCCGAGTTTCACAAACCTGGCACGGTAATTCATACCGTAGGCTGGCCCATGGATCAAAAAACTTATGGTGGGTCATTCCTATACCATCTAGAAAACCATCAAGTTGCCATTGGCTTTGTCGTTGGCCTCGATTATGAGAATCCTTATTTAAATCCCTTTGAAGAATTACAACGCTTTAAACTTCATCCAGCCTTTAAATCTATGTTTGAAAGCGGTCATCGTATTAGTTATGGCGCTCGCGCCTTGAGCGAAGGTGGTTATCAATCTATTCCACAATTAAGTGTGCCTGGATTGATGATTATTGGTGATGCGGCTGGCTTTTTAAATGTCCCGAAAATTAAAGGCACCCATACTGCTATGAAATCAGGCATGGTAGCGGCGGAGTGCTTGTTTGAAGCAATGCACGATTCGCTCCCCTCCCCCGCTTGTGGGGAGAGCGAAGCGAGGGGTGCGAAGCCGGTTGGGGGAGAGGGGGCTGTCCGACAGTCTCCACTCGATCTCGCCCTCAACTATCGCGCCGCCCTCGAAAAAACGTGGGTCATGCCCGAATTACATGCGGTGCGCAATATCCGCCCCGCTTTTCGAGCTGGATTACTGCCAGGCCTAGCTTATGCTGCATTCGACACTTATATCTTACGTGGCAAGGCACCATGGACATTCAATAATCACGCTGATTACCGCTGTCTAAAACCAGCCAAAGATTGCCAGCCTATTACTTATCCTAAACCCGATGGTAAAGTAACATTTGATAAGTTATCGTCAGTATTTCTGACCAATACTTTCCATGAAGAAAATCAACCCTGCCATTTGGTGTTACAAAATCCTGACATCGCTATTACTACCAATTTAGCGATTTATGATGCCCCAGAACAACGTTATTGTCCGGCTGGCGTGTATGAAATTGTCAAAACCGGCGACGGCCAACCCAAATTACAAATCAATGCGCAAAATTGCATTCATTGTAAGACTTGTGATATTAAAGATCCGACACAAAATATTACTTGGGTACCGCCCGAAGGTGGTGGCGGCCCTAATTATAGCGGGATGTAAACCATGACCAAGCCTAAACAACTGAAAACCGTTGAAATGTCTGAAATTATGACACCTAACATGACCAACTTTACTGGCAATGTCCATGGTGGTTATGTGTTGAGCATGTTAGATAAAGTTGCCTATGCCTGTGCTGCACGTTACTGTGGTTATCCTTGTGTGACATTATCGGTTGATCGTGTTTTTTTTAAAGAACCGATTCATGTTGGTGAAATGGTAACCTGTTTTGCTACCGTAAATTATGTCGGCAATACCTCCATGGAAATTGGTATAAAAGTCGTTGCTGAAAATCTAAAAACCCGTGAATGCCGCCATACTAATACCTGTTACTTCACCATGGTTGCAGTTGATGAAAAGACTCGCAAGCCAGTCCGACTACCCGCATTAGAACTCTATACCGATCTCGAGCGTCGTCGTTTCGAAGAAGGTAAGTTGCGCCGTGATGTGCGATTACAGTTTTTTAAAGAACACGAGGAAAGGAAAAAACGTGAAGGGAGCGTAGATTAGGAAATTATTTTAATTTGATTTATTAACCCCCAATAATAACCCTCAGCATGCACATGAATCTAAAAGCAAATTTGCGCTCGAAGCAAAACCTCTGCTAAAATATGCGTCGTGCGGCTACTGGCAAAAATGGATCGTTATGCCTAATATTCAATACAATTTATCACTTGCTATTGCTTTATCTATATTAATCAGTCTTTTGGTCAATAGCTTTATCGTACATCGAGCTGATGTATCACGTCTCTATATGCATAAAATAATCATGAGATTTGTAAGATGACAAAATTTTTAGAATCATTTACTGAACGACAAATAGCATTTATAGCTTTTTTCATCAG
>JAGVJQ010000035.1 GCA_020051015.1 Gammaproteobacteria bacterium | reverse complement strand
TTATTGGCTGAGGCAACATTGTTGACAATCGCAAGAACCAATTTTGATATTTTCCTTTTATTAATTGAGATCGTGGGCTTCTTGTATGAGCCTTATTAATATCTTCTGGCTTAAAATGCGCACCACAGCTTTCACAAAAATATCCAGCCACATCGGCATCACAAATTGGACAATGCCCCAATTGCCAGCAGCCATGACAATATTTTTGTAACTCTTGGTCAAACGTTATTTCTTCAGATATGTCTTGCAAAGCTTTACTATCATGCAATTGATTAAAAATGTTTTGGCACCATTTCTCATAGTCGATATGATATTCTTTTTTTAATGGATTAATAAATAAATCCATTTTAATATCCATACTTGCTAAGTCTGCTTCAATGGCTTGATGGTAGTTATTACATATGTCTGTAATTGAACGCCCTTCTTTTAAAGCTTGCCAAGTTACATACGAATCATAGCTATCTGTTCCACCAACCATATATACTGTACTACTGCGAGAACGCAAATAACGCATTAATATATCAGCGCGTAAATATGGGCCACCAATATGTCCAAGATGTAATCGACCATTTGGGGTGGGAATAGACGGAATAATAATAAATTTTCCCTTAGCTAAAATAAGATGCTCAAACATATTCGATTGCCCTATTTATAACTGGTACCACTTCTAATTGGCTCGCATGTTCTAATGATTCTGGATAACGCAACCATTCAGCTTGATCATCATGATGCCATAACAATACCCCAGGGCGATAACGTATAAATGAGTAACTAAATGACATGCAATATGCCCCTACGCCGTAAAATAAAATTAAGTCATTCATGGTCAAGCTTGGTAATTCCATCGCTTCGTGCAATTGATCAACTTGATTACATGTTGGACCGTAAAATGTTGTTAATTGATTGCCCCATTTAGGTCCTGGAATATGTAAGGGATGATTATAAACATGGCTAGTAGCAAGAATATTATATCCTGCATCACAAATGAAACCGCAATGATTTTTATCGATCGCTCGACTTCCAATAATACGTGTTAATAAAGCACCAAAAGGTTCAAATAATGTTCGTCCAGGCTCAAAAAACAAAGTTGCCGGATTAGATAAACGTTGCAAATATGGCAAAAGTGGTGAAATTACAGCATTTAGATATTGCTTTAAATCTGGTATAGGATGAGGTGAAAATTGTTTTTCATCAATACGTGGACTTACTCCAGCTAATCCACCACCAACATCAATCCATGACATTTCCAAGTTACATTTTTCAAGCAACTCGGTTGCAAATGTCGCCATGTTTTCACCAAGTTTAGCGAATTGATTGATATCTCGTATATTAGTACCGATATGTGCATGTAAACCAGCTAATTGTATATATGGCGATTGCAAGATGTAATCAACAATCTTATAAGCATTATTTTTTTGCTGTCTATCTTGATTAACTGCAAATCCAAAACGCTGCCAATTGTGTTTTTCAGAAACAAAACAGAGCCTAATTCCAATGGGCACGCATCTTTGCATTTGTTTAGCTATATTTTCAATACGCTCAATTTCATCTGCATGATCACAATTAATATAAGCTCCACTTTCAATAGCCTCGTACAATTCTTGATCGGTCTTCATAGGACCATTAAAAATGATATTAGAATTTTTTACACCTAGTTTTTTGGCAATGCGAAACTCATCACCCGATACCACTTCTGCATACGCACCCTTGGCATGTAATATATTTAACATGCCATGTAATGGATTAGTTTTATATGACAATGCAACGATTGAATGTTTATATATTTGTTTTGCAGTTTCTTGAAATTCCATCAAACGTCGTGTGATACCTTCAGCATCAATAAGATAAACAGGACTTGCAAAGTTTTTTGCTAGTCTTTGCGCTGCATTAGTTGTGAGTGTTTGAAATCGAGAAGTATATTTATTCATAAACATCAATCGGTGGTTGGTTAAAACTGGCTAAATAATTAAAATCTTGCAACAACGTTTCATAGTTAGCATTCCACAATAAAATGCCCCCAGAATAATCAATCAAACTGGTTGAGCTTGGCAATTCATCATTAATATTAATTTTCCAAAAACTTTCATGTGAACTTTGTAAAGATACGTCAAGAAAACGTTTAACTTTACCTGCTTTATAGGGAAACCAAACCCAAGCTGAATAAGGCTCACTTTGTTGTGGTAGCGAAAAAATATTTTTGATTCCCATTTGTAATCCAAAATGAATTTGTTCAATATCAATACCAAAACGTTTTGCATAGGATTGAATAATCATACCACCAGGTGGTCTACAAGCTAATTCAAGAAATACTAGCTCGTCATTTTCTCGTCTAAATACTTCCAGATGAATGAGGCCATTTGGCACAGGTTGCATAGCTTGTAAAACTTGTTGATTCAACATTATAATCCGCTGCACAATTTCGTCTTCTTGTGGTAACGTGATAGTTCCATTTACTTTCCCGCTCATGAAATCAAAACAAGGGTGTGCGTTGAGACAGACATGTGAAAATAAAATTTTATTGTCATACATAATCGATTCACAACAATATAACTTGCCATTAATAAATTCGTCTATTTCATAATCATAATTTTTATCATGTTTTAAGCACCAATCTCTTAGTTCTTGCACATTATGTAACTTTGCTGTGTATTGGCTAGCCGCACTATTAATTGGTTTTACAAATAATGGAAAAGTTAACTGTCCGATAAGTTGCTTAATATACGTCTCTGGATCTGACAAGTACTGTTCACGATTAAAATAACAATGCTTTGGCAATACAATATTAGTTTGAGCTAAACTTTTCTTCATTGATGCCTTATTAATAAAACGCTCAATATCACCCGGTTTCTCGCCAATAAAATTAAAGTATTCGCGTAATTTAGCCATCATTTCCATGCAGGTTTCATCATGCGTAACTAATTTTATATTAACCGATGTCGGTAATACTGCTTTTATTTGCTCAATAGTTTTAATTAAGTTTTCATAATTAAATTGTGGCAATCGATAAATTGAATCAAAAAAAGCATGTTGCGCTGCAGGCAATTTTGCGCTTGTTTCTTCATTAACAATCAAAATTACTTTGTCGCTTAGCTTAGGAAACTGCAGCCAATTACTACGAAATAGAAATAAATTTTGCAAGACAAGATACACATTCATATCATACAGTCCAAATTTTGTGCCATTTATCATTCTAGGGCTTTGTCATAATAATGGCAATCATTTTTGGCTTACCGATATGATACGAAAAAATGTTAATCGACGATATCAATAACTTTTTGAAGCTTCATATCCATTTTTCTTTATTTAACTTATTTGATTAAGATTATGACTACATCTTAATAAAATTGCCCCACTTTATAAAGTGAGGCAATTTTTTGAAATAATATAATTAACAAAACTATATTATTGATTTTGATTTACTTGAGTTTGGCTGTCATCAGTAGTTGTTGGTGCTGCTTTTCTCACGTTATATACAACCTTTTTAACATCAGGCACTGATGATTTGATAATTTGAACCGCATTTTGAATTTGTTGTTCATTATCGACAATGCCGGTGAGATAAACCACACCATTATGTGTTTCTACACTGGTATTAATTGATGCCAGATCTTTCTCTCCAAATAAATCTTCACGAATAAGCAAACCTTTAATTTTTGCTGTTGTAACCATATCAGCAAAAGGTTGCTCACTATCTGTCACTTTGAGATTAGATGTATCTACATCAGAAACACCAATAATCGACTCAGCGGTTTCTATTAACATGCCAGCCTGACTATCTGAATCAAGCGTACCCGTATAACTGACAATACCATTATTAACAGTAAATTTAACATTCAAATGCGATAATGTTTTGCTGTTCTTTATTAAATTGGTTAATGTTTTGGTAATTGCTGCATCTTCTTCGGGTGTGGATGCAACTACATCATTGCTTGTTACAGTGCTATTATTTACCGCACTAGAATCAGTTGTAGTAGTTGCCGTTGCCGCATAAACTTGTGATGTGAGCAAGAATAAACCACTTAAAAGCATACTTCCCGTTAATGTGAGTTTCATAATAACTCCTCCCTATACGTATTTACAAAAAAAATAATCTCTTTTAAGAATAGCTTATATTTTCAACTTTTGAATTTGCAAAATACCGCAATGATTGCTTTTTCTTTAGCCAAATCGTATAGTCTTATACTCGTTTTTTTTTAAGAGCCAGGGAATGCCATGAGAAATCGCATCTTCACAACGTTGATATGTTTTATTAGCATGCTATTATCTACCTCCGTTATGGCCTGGAATACGACTGGCCATGAAGTAGTTGCACAAATTGCTTATGATAACTTAACACCGAAAGCACGTGCGCAAGTAAATAAAATATATCCCGTTCTAGGACAGTTTTACCCGCAAATTGATACCTTCATTGCTATTGCATCATGGCCAGATGTTATTAATGCTGATGGAGCGAAAGCATTTAGTACATGGCATTACATTAATCTGCCTCTCGTCGTTGGAAAAGTCCATGCCCCGCGTAAGCCCCCTACTCAAAACGTAGTATGGGCAATTGGTCAAGCACAATCGACATTAACGAGTACTCAACCGAATGCCTACATTAATAGTATGTTCCTCTCATTTCTAATTCATTTCGTTGGCGATATACATCAACCAATGCATGCGGTTTCTCTTTATTCCAAACAATTTCCCAAAGGCGATCGTGGTGGTACATTATTTCCAATAAATTCTCCAACAGCAGATAATTTGCATATATTATGGGATAACGGTTTAGGTTTGTTTTCACCGTCATATACGCCGCGAGCTAAATCCATTCGTAAGTTGGCGAACCAAATTGAACAGTCTTACCCTGCTAATTATTTTGGGGCTCAAACACAAGACTTATCGCCGATTGATTGGGCGCAAGAAAGTTATGCTTTAGATAAGGAATATGTGTATCGCATAAAACCAAATACACAACCATCAGCAAAATATATTGCGCAAGGCCAACCCATCGTTGAGCAACGAATTGCATTGGCAGGTTATCGTTTAGCTAATTTATTAAATCAAATTTTTGGATAAATCAGCTTATTATTTAATAAAATAAATGATATAGTCATGATAGAATTTGCTTTTACGTTAATCCCCCAATTTTAAATACTCTAGAGTGCCAAGTAACATGGCATAGTAATTTTATTATGAATACTTTCCTAAAAGAAAATCGACAGCTACTGATTTTAGCATTGCCGCTTATTGTTAATTATTTCATCGAAGGATGCCCTAATTTTATTAATAACGCGATGATGGCTCATCTTGGGCAAACTCAATTAGCTGCAGGTGCTATCGTTAGCAGCGCATTTACGGGTGTTTTAGTGTTTTTTTACGGCGCTTTATCAGCAGCCAGTACATTAGTTTCACATCATTTCGGTGCTAATGAGAAACGACAAATTGGTGAAGTTATTCGCGATGCAAGTTTAGTGGCAATCATCAGCAGTATTTTCTTATATATGCTATTGATTTATGGGGCTGATATTCTGCGTTGGGCTGGTCAGCCACCCGCTTTAATTACTTTAGCTATTCCTTATTTACATGGCCTTATGTTTGCCGTCATTCCTGATTTTGCGACCATGGTATTATGGCAATTTTTTATTGGCTTAGGTCGACCAAAAGTCACATTAATTTCTTCAATTTTATACGTCCCTATTAATATTCTCGCTAACTACTCATTAATGTTTGGCCATTTTGGTTTGCCTGCAATGGGTATGTTTGGTATTGGATTAGGTACAGCTGTCGGTTATTGGGCTCTTTTTGCTGGTTTACTAAGTTATATTTTTTACCAGCCACAATATCGGCAATATTTTAGTAAACATTTAATGCAGTTTAAAGACTTACATATCAAACCATTATTACATATTGGTTTGCCAATGGGCTTTATGTGGTGTATAGACTTGAGCTTCGGTATGTTTGCGGCTTTTTTTGCAGGTAAATTAGGTACAACGTCATTAGCAGCACAACAAATTGGTGTACAAATTACTGGTTTAACATTCTTAGTCATGGCGGGATTATCGCAAGCCATTACTGTGAGAATTGGACATACCTGGGGTGCAAAAGATTATAATGCTGCTAGATTAATTTGCTTAATTGGCTTTTTATTCAGCTTTACTATTGGATTCTTATTTAGTTTAATTTTCTGGTTTAAGCCTTTATGGATAATCGGTATTGATTTCAATTTAACAGACCCCAAAAATGCTGAAGTCATAAAACTAGCATGTGAATTTTTAGTCATATTCGGTTTTTATCAAATCGCCAACAGCATGCGATATGCGTTTTTTGCGGTGTTACGAGCTTTAAAAGACACTTATTTTCCAGCATTATGTTCATTAGTAGGTTTTTACGGTATCGCCATTGGTGTGGGATACCCGTTATTATTTCACTGGGGTGGAAATTTATTTCAATTTTGGTCGCTTGCAACGATCGCATTACTTATGATTGTTGGTGCTATGTATTGGCGGTTTACCCAACGAGTAAAACTGGCAGGTTTAATTTAAAACTCATTGACATTATATGCATTATGTAAGTATTGGTCGGCGGTATTCCCCTTCCAGCACTTTCCTTCTCTCTGCTTTAGGTGGGGGCATAAAGCTCATATTTGTGCCTGCAGCGGAACCCATCGAATATGCAGAGCCGTGATTATAGGTCTTAGGTAAAATTTTTACTGTCAATGGGTTGGAGTTAGACAGACCAGGTTGATTAGGATCAGCATAAACCATCGATAAATATAAACCACCTAAATTCAATGTAACACTTTCGCCAACTGGAATGGAAATAGCATTTATCTTTCCACTTTCGTCAACTGTTGAAGTAGCTTCCTGTATTGTGTGCCTATGCTTACTTAGGGTAAACGGCACTATTTGTACCGCATTAACATAGGGTATTGCACTCGCAGGTAAAGTTTGAGATTGCCTGGTGATTTCTTGCGTTCTTCTTAAATTCGTAGCAGCAGAGGTATATGCGCTGTTGAGGCTAGAATTAAGACGCAGAGCATCATCTTTTGATGTTACATGGATCTTGGCTTTTGTTTGCCACATACTACCCAAATCGATTAATGTCAAAACAGGTGTGTTTTCCGGAGACTTTTTTGTCACGACCAGCACACAATGTCCGCGTGAAACTTGCTCCCATACTCGCCTTTGTTTTGCTTCCCATTCTTCCCTTTGTTTTGCTTGAAGAAATGTCGACACTTGCGGAAGTAAATCCAGGCTTAATCTTCCAAAAATGTAAAATTCAGCATCTGGATTAGCATTAGCATAGCCATTAAGCAATTCTTTTCCTGCCACTTTACAATAGTGGCGTGTTTGATCGTAAAACGTTTCGGATAATTCGTTGGAATATGTAGTATCAAACCAAGTTATTAATTCAGAAATTGACATTTTTTGTGGTAAGTTTGTTAATAATGATGGGCTAGAAGATGCTTTTTCAGGCCTTGGCAAACCACTACCGACAGAAAGCGCAACCGGTAAATTTGATAATTCTGCTGCAATGACTTGTTTTTCATCTAATGCCATTATTATTCTCACTCATAATTTTGATAAAAAAATAAACAGACTTTCTTTTTAACTTCAACAGAAACGATTACCCAAACATCTCATACATTAAGGTCTATTTACAATTCGCTAGGCTTTATGCCCTGTAGACAGACCCTATTAATTTACTCCCATTTGGTCATTATGCCAACCTTGCACTCGCAACAAACGTCTGATTTAATTAACTCTCCTTTTTAGTGGACATAAACCATGACCGAAGTGATTATTCAAATACAAGAATTGACCAAGCAATATCCTGGCGCCAAGGAATTAGCCTTGCGCGGATTAGATTTATCAGTTAAGCAAGGTGAATTCTTTGGCTTGCTCGGCCCCAATGGCAGCGGCAAAACTACAACTATCTCCATTCTATGTGGATTAATTCAGCCCACATCGGGCCATATCAGTGTCGCCGGTCACAAAATTCCAGGACATTTAAATGCAATTAAGCCATTGATCGGTTTAGTTCCACAAGACATAGCGTTATACCCTACTCTTACCTTTGTTGAAAATTTAAGCTTTTTTGGCCATTTATATGGCTTGCGTGGTCAATCATTACGTCAACGAATTGAACAATGTATAGAAATTGCGGGATTAAATAATTTTGCCGATAAAATGATTAAAACCTATTCTGGTGGTATGAAACGCCGCGCTAATTTAGCGGCTGGTTTATTACACCAGCCTAAAATTATTTTTCTCGATGAGCCCACTGTCAATGTTGATCCCCAATCACGTAATGTGATTTTTGATATTTTACAAAATATTAATAGCAATGGTACAACCATTATTTACACCACACATTATCTTGAAGAAGCACAACAATTTTGTCATCGTGTTGCAATTATGGATCAAGGCAAAGTTATTTGTCAGGATACGCCGCATAATTTAATTAAAAATACAGCTGGCAGCCGCGATTTAGGTGAGGTCTTTTTAAATTTAACTGGTAGACATTTGCGAGATTAAATAATGAAAATATTAGCAGCAATGAAGAAAGAATGGCTGTTACTCTGGCGTGATAAAATTGGCTTGGTTATTCTTTTTATTTTACCCATGTGCTTAGTTTTATTTATCAGTATGACCACAACTGATCAAGCAGGTAATAATAAACACAATCATAAATTCTCTATTTTGTTATTAGATCAAGATAAAGGTACCATAGCAAAAGGCTTTATTACGGCATTAAATAAAATATCTTTATTTAAAGTTGTTACGCAAACTGATAATCCACAAGCACTACAACAAACAAAAAAAGCTGTTATCAATGGTGATTATCCCATTGCTATTGTTATCCCCGCCGATACGACAAAAGATATCAATCAATATTTACAAAAACAATTGCGCAAACCAAATACAAAAATAGCAACCCCTGATCCAATTCAATTGTATTTAGATCCTGGTTTGCAAGTTCAAGTCAAAGATAGTATTGTGATGTCATTACGTTTAATTACCAGTCAAATTGAAACAGCAACTATGCAACAATTATTGGGCCAAACATTGCATCAACCCAATTTGAAATTAAGCACTAATTTTATTGATTTAAAAACTAACTATGTCAATTTAGCAGATGATGCAAAATCCCCCAATAACGTACAATATAATGTTCCGGCTTGGACCTTATTTGGTATGTTTTTTATTGTAATTCCTTTAGCAGGTGTGATGGTTCGCGAACGAGAATTAGGTGTATATCAACGTTTAGAAATTGCGCCGACGTGGCACTTGAATTTAATGCTTGGTCGCATCTTTGCTTTTGTCGGTTTAAATATGGTGCAATTATGGTTGATGTTAGCGGTTGGCGTTTATATTTTACCGTTATTTGATATGCCGACATTAGAAGTGGCTAATCATATCGGTTTAATTTTTATTACCGGTATTTTTGCATCATTAGCTGCAACAGGTTTTGGTTTATTAATCGGCACTTGGGCTTCAACCTATGAGCAAGCAACGGTATTAGGTCCTTTCTTAATTGTCATTGCTGCGGCAATTGGCGGTATTATGGCGCCGATTGATTTAATGCCCAGCTTATTACAAAAAATTAGCGGTTACTCACCACTTAATTGGGCGCAAACATCGTTTTTAGATATTTTTGTTCGGGACGCCAAATTACACCAAATTCTCCCTGAGTTGGCAAAGTTATTTGGTTTTTTTGTATTGACGTTGACTTTATCACTCACTAAATTTCTGCATCCTAAGGCATTGTTTAACCATAATCACTAGGGGCTGTTGACAATTCTACATTGTCAACAGCCCCTAATTACGGTTAAACAATTTTGCATTATGATAATGTAGAAACGCTGGGTTGTGATGCAACAAAAGACTTGCCGCGCTGAATAATAGGGTTTTCCGTTAAACTATCACGGCGGAAAAATGTCGCTTTTTGTTTTTCCAATGTCCCTTTTCTAGTACTTGGAGCAGGAGATGAGGCACGTGTTACTAACCATGCTGGCGTAGGCGCCTCGCCTTCTTGTTGTTGTACTATCTCTTCTTGTCTTGCACGAGGTGGATTGGCATTAATAAAGTCGCCAATTCTGCGCAAACCATCCGATGATAGTAATACATCAGCACTCGATGTTGACTCACATACCGAGGTACCTGAGCTAAATGCTCTATATTTAGATAATTTAGGTGAGGTTTCTGGCGATGAATCAGAATCAGAGCCTGAACTTGAGCTTGAGCTTGCAGCTGATCTCTTCTGCCAAGTAAATGATTGTTCGACAGAGGAATCTGAACTTGCTCGAATAAGTGGTGCATCTGGCTCTTCAGCAACAGTTATAGGCAAGGGGCATGAAGATGATAAACTTATACCAATCCCCAGTAACTTTTCTAACTTAGTCAATGGATTATATTTTTTACCCGTGATATTCAATTTTGCTTCAATTTCATTCAATCGCTCAACAATGTTATCCAATTGTTCCGTATTCGATGATAAGCATGCTTGTACTATGTTCTGAACTTGTTGTAGTGTTGGCCGATCTTGGTAAGCTGGGCTCAGCATAGCTTTGAGCAATACTTTGGTGATTTTACCTAAAGAACCCTCAAAATTAATTTCATTATCATTACCACCTGGTGTACTTGCACCTCTCATCATTTGATCAAGAGACATGGCCAGCATCCATACTTGCTGTTTATCAATATCAAGACATTCTG
>JAGVJQ010000016.1 GCA_020051015.1 Gammaproteobacteria bacterium | reverse complement strand
TACTATCCAGCAAAATTAGCGGTTGTTTTAAGCGATAACCAGTACTTTGTATGGATTCAATGTCAATGCCATATTTGATTAATTGATTGATTTGCTTCCAAATAGCATTACGTGAAATATTGAGTGCCTCACCGAGCGAAGCACCGGAATGGCATTCACCATCATTTAATTTTTTAACAATATTTTTTAAGGTAGGTGACAATTTTTTCATGACATTAACTGCGCTGTCCAAGTCGGCTTTCTTTACCTTGTACTATTCGCACAACATTTGCGCGATGTTTCCACAAGACAATGATACACATAATAATTAAGGGAATAGTATAAGTCTTATTCGCTAAAAAATACCCGAATATTGGCATGCTAATGGCTGCACAAATTGAGGCTAATGAGGCATAACGGAAAGCAACGGCAAAAATAATCCAAATCCCTAATGAGGAAAATCCAACGATCCAAGATAGTGCAACCACGGCACCGAATGCGGTAGCAACACCTTTGCCACCTTGAAAGCCAAAAAAGATTGGGAACAAATGGCCAACAAAAGCAGCGCATGCAACGAGCGCAAGAGCAAGATCGGTTAAACCAACTGCACGTGCAATGAGAACAGGAATTACACCTTTTAAAATATCACCTAATAACGTAATAATCGCAGCTTTTTTTCCACCTAAACGCAAAACATTCGTTGCGCCTGGATTCCCAGAACCTTCAGTCCGTGGATCAGGTAAACGCATGATTTTACAAACGACAATGGCAGAAGAAATTGAGCCAAGTAAATAAGCAAAAATAATTAAGGCGATATCAATAATAAATTTTGTTTGCATAAAGCGCTATTCCATCCTAAATTAAAATTTTCTCTTCGCAAATATACCGCGAAATTAGTTTTTAGGCGAGAAGTTGTTTATAATCGATACCACTTGATCTTTAAATGAGAATTCATATGCCACAATCAGAAACAAATTTAATATGGATTGATCTGGAAATGACCGGATTAAATCCTCTTACCGAACGCATTATCGAAATGGCAACTATCGTTACTGATTCACAATTAAATTTAATTGCTGAAGGTCCCGTATTGGCAATTCATCAATCAGATGAAATTTTAGCGGCCATGGATAGTTGGAATACCAAACATCATAATGAATCGGGTTTAGTTAAGCGGGTAAAAGAAAGCAAGATTACCGAACAAGAAGCAATTAAATTAACGCTAGCATTTCTGCAAGAGCATGTTCCTGCGGGCAAATCACCCATGTGCGGTAATAGTGTTTGGCAAGATCGCCGTTTTCTTGCCATGTATATGCCTGAATTAGAACAATATTTTCATTATCGATTAATTGATGTCAGTACGTTGAAAGAGTTAATGTTGCGTTGGCGTGTAGATTTAAAAGCGGGCTTTAAGAAGGCATCCAAACATCAGGCATTAGATGATATCCGTGAGTCGATTGAAGAATTAAAGTATTATCGTGAACATTTTATTAAGATGCAATAATGATGTTTTTTGACTTGGATCATGTTCTTTACTGGTTTAAAGTGATACAATCCCTGCGATAATTTAATACATAGGTTGAGCCTCATGCGAAAACTTTCCGCTAGTTTATTATGTTTACTTGCTACTTCCCAAGCTGTCTATGCAGAAACGATCGAGCAGCAATCGCAACCGACAACATATACAGTACAAGCTAATCAACAGTTTGCCAAGAATTTACCTTTTAGTGATATTCAAGATTATACCAATGCACAAAAAGGTTTTATTGCTAAACCCGCATCGTTAGTTATTAAAGATGACAAGGGGAATGTGGTTTGGGATTTCACACCATATCCAAAATTTGAAGCTTTAAATACACCAACGCCTGATACGGTCAATCCCAGTTTATGGCGACAATCACAATTAAATGCGTTATATGGTTTATTTGAAGTAGAAGATGGGATTTATCAAGTTCGTGGGTATGACATTTCTAATATGACTATTATCCGTGGTAAATCTGGTTATATTGTTGTTGATCCTTTAATTTCAAAAGAAACTGCACAAGCAGCAATGGAATTGTTTTATCAACATTTCCCTAAAAAACCAGTTGTCGCAGTCATTTATACCCATAGTCATATTGATCATTTTGGGGGTGTAAAAGGTGTTGTATCACTTGATGATGTCGAACATAAGAAAGTAAAAATTATTGCACCAGAAGGTTTCATGTCAGCAGCTATCAGCGAAAATGTGTTGGCAGGTAATGCCATGTCGCGACGAGCAATGTATATGTACGGCAGTTTATTACCACAAAATGCACAAGGAATCGTTGATACAGGTTTGGGGAAAGGCACTTCAGCAGGTACCGGAACATTAATCGATCCTACCACGACAATTAATCACACAGGCCAAGAGTTAGTTGTTGATGGAATTAAATTTATTTTCCAATATACTCCCGGCACTGAAGCACCAAGTGAAATGAATTTTTACTTACCGGATTATAAAGCATTATGCATGGCTGAAAACACAACTCGCACTATGCATAATCTCTATACTTTGCGTGGCGCACAAGTACGTGATGCCCAAGCATGGAGTAAAGATATTACCGAAACAATCAAATTGTTTGGTGATAAAACAAACGTTATTTTTGCTAGCCATGGTTGGCCAACCTGGGGGCAACAACAAGCTATCGATTACCTTGAGAAACAAGGTGACGTTTATAAATATATTCATGATCAAACACTGCGTTTAGCCAACGAAGGTTTTACCATGAATGAAATTGCAGATATGGTGCAATTACCGCCAAGTTTAGAAAATGAATGGTACGATCGTGGTTATTACGGCACGGTTAGTCATAACGTCAAAGCGGTTTATCAAAAATACCTTGGTTGGTATGATGGTAATCCTGCGCATTTAAATCCATTACCTCCCGTTGAAGAAAGTAAAAAAATGGTTGAGTACATGGGTGGCGAAGATGCGATAATTAAAAAAGCGCAACAAGATTATGATAACGGTAATTATCGTTGGGTTGCAGAAGTCATGAATTATGTGGTTTTTGCTGATCCAACTAATCAAAAAGCCAAAGATTTAGAAGCGTCTGCATTTGAGCAACTTGGATATCAAGCAGAAAGTGCACCATGGCGTAATATTTATTTGACTGGTGCGCAAGAGTTGCGTCAAGGGGTCAAGCCTGTTGCTGCAGAAGCGACCGCATCGGCCGATATTATTAAAGCCATGCCATTACATATGGTGTTTGATTATTTGGCGATTCGATTAAATGGTCCGAAAGCAAATGGCAAAGAAATTTCTATGAATATTGTATTCCCAGATATTCATGAAGAATATAATTTGCAGGTTAAAAATTCAGTATTGAATTATTACGAAGGGGTGCAAGATCCTAATGCTGGCGTTACCTTAACAATGGATAAACGCACTATGGATGCTTTAACCTTAGGACAAATCACAGTTAAACAAGCTTATAAAGATGGCAAGATAAAACTCGAAGGAAATAAGGAAGAGTTAATCGAGTTATTTAGCTTATTTGATAAATTTAATTTGTGGTTTAATATCGTTACACCATAAAAACTGTATCAGCGAACTTCACAGATCTGCTCCCCTCCCCCGCGAAGCGGGGGAGGGGTTGGGGGAGAGGGGCTGTCAGATTGTGAGAGTGATTGAATCTAAACATTTTCACGCCAAAAGATCTACTAATAATTTTCATTCATCTGTGCAGATAATTTCGCTACCACAACATCAGCACGTTGATTTGTTTTATTCTCATGTCGCTGTAATGCCCATATCACATGTTCACGAACCAATTCTGACTCGTCCTGGCAACGTAATTTCAACGCAGCCATAATTGTTGGGGTAGTTGGTGCATTGCCAAGTGCAACCGCAATATTACGTAACCAACGCACATAACCAATCCGACGAATGGCCGAGCCCTCCGTTCTTTTTAAAAATTGCTGCTCGGTCCATAAAAATAATTCAACTAAATCAGCATCGGCTAAATTGCCACGTGCTTGAAATTGTAATTCAGATGACGCTGTTGCATATCGATTCCACGGACAAATTAATTGACAATCATCACAACCATAAATTCGATTACCCATTAATGCGCGAAACTCTTCAGGAATGCTGCCATGATGTTCGATAGTTAGATAAGAAATACATTTACGCGCATCTAATTGATTAGGTGCAACGATGGCACGTGTGGGACAAATGTTAATACAAGCGACACATTTGCCGCAATGATCGGTCGCATTTGGTGTATCAATAGGTAATGGCAAATCCGTAAATAGTTCGCCTAAGAAAAACCACGATCCGGCTTCTTTATTAAGTAATAACGTATTCTTACCGCTCCAGCCTAAACCCGCTTTTTCGGCTAATGGTTTTTCAAGAATAGGAGCACTGTCTGAAAAAGCACGATAGCCAAATTGGCCAATTTCATGTTGAATTCGTAAAGCTAACTGGTCAAGTTTTTTGCGAATAAAACGATGATAATCGCCGCCTAAGGCGTAACGAGAAATATAAGCTTTAGAGCTATCTTGTAACGTAGTAATGGCATCTGATTGTGGGGGTAAATAATTAATGCGTACACAAATAATCCTTAATGTGCCCGGTACTAACTCATCAGGATGGCAACGTTTGCTACCGTGTTGCTCCATATACGCCATTGTGCCATGAAATTTTTTTTCTAACCAAGCTAGGAAAGCTGGTTCATATTGGCTAAGGTCGCAATCAGTAATGCCAACTTGCTGAAAGCCAACTTCCTGACCCCAAATCTTAATCAATTTGGCAAGCTCTTGCAGTTGTGTGGCTGGCAAATCATGTTGATTTGAGCTAGTGTTGTGTGTATGGGGCATGGTTATTGACTTAAAAAAGTACATTTTACTATGAGTAAAGCATTATATCAGACTGCGGCAATAAAACAGTTAGAAAAAATAGCAATGTCGCAAGGCATTACCGAAGCTATGTTAATGGAGCGTGCTGGTGAAGCTGCTTGGGGATATTTTCAAACCGTTTGGCCAGACGTCCGTAAAGTTACCGTCTGCTGCGGTGGAGGTAATAATGGTGGTGATGGATTCGTGGTTGCTCGGTTAGCCAGACGCTCGGGGTGTGATGTAAAAATAATCAGTGTTGGAAGTTATAAAAATCAATCTGAAACAGCCCGCCACATGCAACAGCAATGCCAAGATCTTGGCATCAATATTGTTCCTTTTACCAAAGGGTATCAAATAAATGACACCGATATCATTGTCGATGCCATCTTGGGAACGGGATTATCAAGTCCATTATCTGGTGATGTTCTCGATGCGGTGATAGCGATGAATGAATCACAGATTCCGATTTTTGCATTAGATGTACCAACTGGTATTAATGCGGATACGGGCGAAGTAATGGGGGCGGCTGTCAATGCTAAACAAACCATTACGTTTATTGCATTGAAAGTAGGCTTGGTGACTGGACCGGCATTAAATCATATTGGCAATTTATTACTTGCCACCTTGAATCTGCCCCAGGTCAAACCAAGACCAACACCTATTGCTGCTATGTATGATAGTGCGCCACTTTTTTTACCTAAACGCCAACGTGATAGTCACAAAGGTTTATTTGGCCATGTTGTCATTATTGGCGGTAATTATGGTATGCCGGGTGCGCCAAGAATTGCTGCCGCTGCCGCATTACGTTCAGGTGCTGGTCGGGTTACAGTTATTACCCGCCATGAACATGCCATTACCATGAATATTGGCATGCCTGAAATTATGTGCACCGGTGTCGGATCAATTGCGGATATGCCAGAAAATATAGAATCAGCAACGGTCTGGGTGATTGGTCCTGGCTTAGGCCATGACCAATGGACCACTAACATGATGAATTATGTTTTAAAGCAAAAAGCACCTCTAGTGATCGATGCTGATGGTTTGCGTTGGTTGGCAAAAAATTCAATTACGCCACGGGATAATTGGGTTTTAACGCCACATCCTGGTGAGGTAGCTGCATTATTAAATATACAAACCGAAGAGATTCAACGTAATCGATTAAACGCGGCCATCGCATTGCAACAACGCTACGGTGGTGTTGCAATATTAAAAGGGGCAGGTAGTATTATTGCAACGAAAGATAATTTCCCCCACATTTGTGTTAATGCGGGTAATTCTGGGATGGCAAGTGCTGGCATGGGCGATAGTTTAAGCGGTATAATTGCCGCGTTAATTGCACAACAATTACCTTTATTCGAGGCTGCGACATTGGCTGTTTGGGTGCATGCTAGAGCGGGCGACTTGGCTGCTGCTGAAGGTGGCGAACGTGGTTTGTTAGCGAGTGATTTATTACCACATGTGCGAAAATTATTAAATAAACAAATATAAAGCGAATATTTTATCTATACTGCTCGCTAATGAATATGCGAAGAGGGGAGCCGCGCAAGTGGGGCCCCGGAGCTGCGGGTATCCCGCCGTGCTCGCAAGCTCCGCGCGGACGGGAGCCCTCCCTTCGCTCCGCCCACTTGCCGCATTTTCAAGTGTTATGGATATATAACAATGAAGAAATATATGAAAAAAGAAAATCTCTTTATCGCAACGAGCGAAGACATGGAAGAGTTCGGCACAAAACTTGCCGACCTTTGTTTAACGGGTGGTAAAGTTATTTTCCTGTATGGCAATCTTGGCGCGGGGAAGACCACATTAGTACGTGGCTTTTTACGCGGCTTAGGTCATGCCGGTAATGTCAAAAGTCCAACATTCACGCTCGTTGAATCGTATGAATTACCACAGATAGTCATACATCATTTTGATCTCTATAGAATTAGCGATCCTGAAGAATTAGAATACATTGGTATTCGTGATTATTTTCAAGAAAATAGCATTTGTATTTTTGAGTGGCCCGAAAAAGCACAATCCCTCTTGCCATCACCCCATATCTCTTGTTATATTGACATCCTGAAGAATGGTCGAAATGTGACCATGATGAGTTAGTCATAAGGAGGGTGGGAATGCTAGATTGGCGACAAAAGCTACTTCGTTGCTTATGTTTACTAGTATTCACATCGCCATTAGTTGCTTTGGCAAGCAACAATGCCGTATTAAAACAAGTAAAAGTTAATACCGCTACTCAAAATGATACGCAGCTAACCTTGAACCTAACTGAACCGGCTAAATATCAGTGGTTCTTCTTACAAAATCCCAATCGACTCGTGCTAGATTTTCAACAAACAGATAACCAAGCAAGCCTAAATAATTTGCCGTTGACTAACAATACTATTGTTACCAAAATTCGAGCCGGTACAAGAGCACAAGATGGATTACGGTTAGTACTCGATTTAAATCAGCCTGCATCAATTTTAGTAACGTCATTACCACCCACATCGCAATATGCAGAACGATTAATTATTGATTTGAGCGCAAGAGCAAATAATAATGCAGTAATAACGACCCCCAAACCTGCTACATATCAAGCTACACCATTGATGGCGACGCCGGCGTCTATTAAACCAGTGATATCATTACCAAGTCATGTGCCGCCACGTAAATTGGTAGTTGTGATTGATCCTGGGCATGGTGGTAAAGACCCTGGTGCCAGTGGTCCTGGTGGGGTACATGAAAAAGATGTTGTGTTGGCTATTTCCCGTGACTTATATAAGTTGTTGCAAAATCAGCCCGGGATTACCGTTTATATGACACGTTACGGTGATTATTATATTGGCTTACGCCAACGTTTACAGATTGCACGACGTGATAAAGCAGATATCTTTATTGCCATTCATGCTGATGCGTATAAAGATTCTTATTCAACAGGGGCGTCAGTATTCGCACTTTCTGTTCGCGGCGCTAGTAGTGAAGCCGCGCGATGGTTAGCTGAAAAAGAAAACTATTCGGAATTGGGTGGAGTCGATTTGAATGGCAAAAATGATACTTTACGCTCGGTACTGATTGATTTATCGCAAACAGCTACTATTAGTTCGAGTTTATGGTTAGGTGGTGATGTGTTAAGCCAAATCAGCAGAATATCACCATTACATAAAGACAAAGTGGAACAAGCACCCTTCGTAGTATTGAAATCGCCTGATATTGCATCAATATTGGTTGAAACGGGATTTATATCTAATCCATCCGAAGAACGAGCGTTAAGCAATGCGGCATATCAACAAAAAATGGCGCTTGCCATTGAGTCCGGGATTAATCAATATTTTAAACAACACCCACCATCAAGTGCGTGATGAGTATAAATCAAGCCATACTTTGAGGTGTGGGAGGGATATGCTATACTCGACGCATTAATTATACTGTCATTCTGGGATAACGTTGAGTAAAGTCATCTTATTTTTTAAAAATTTGTTTAATAAACAAGTATCGGTAGATAGCTCGATATCTAACGCTCCCGTTACCATTCCTCGCAGCGAGCATTCAATTTCCCGTAAGCAAGTCAGCCACAATGCACTTAAAGTTCTTTATCGACTGCATGATGCGGGCTTTTCCGCTTATTTAGTCGGCGGTTGCGTACGCGATTTATTATTAGGTCGTGAACCAAAAGATTTTGATGTGGTAACCAATGCCAAACCAGAAGAAGTGCATCAGTTATTTCGAAGTGCGTTATTAATTGGCCGTCGGTTTCGATTAGTTCATGTCAGATTTTCTGGTGAAATTATCGAGGTAGCGACTTTTCGCCAAGGTGGATTCGTTCAAGATGAAGATGAGCACCGAAATGAACATGGCATGTTAGTGCGCGATAATCAATACGGCACGCTCAATGATGATGTAATACGCCGTGATTTTACCGTGAATTCACTTTATTATAATATTGCTGATTTTTCAGTGGTCGATTTCATGGGTGGCATGCAAGATTTACAAGCCGGCGTGTTGCGTATTATCGGCGACCCATTAACTCGTTTTCGAGAAGATCCTGTTAGAATTTTACGGGCGATTCGATTTGCTGCGAAATTAAGTTTTAGTATTGAGCCTGCTACCGCAGCAGCTATTCCGCAGACGGCAGGATTATTGGCGCATGTATCACCAGCACGTTTATTTGATGAAGTAATTAAATTATTATCGGGTGGTTATGGCCAAGAAACATTTGCATTATTGCGCCATCAGAATTTATTAAAGTATTTATTCCCATTAACAGAAGCTGTCTTGCAAGAACCAACAATGCATCATGAGGTCGATCGTTTTCTTATGCTTATGTTGCGCAATACAGATGAACGTATTGCTCAAGATAAAGGGGTTAATCCTGCTTTTATGTTTGCCGCGATGTTATGGCATCCAAGACAAAAATTAGCGTTACAATTATTAGAAGACGGTTTGGTTCCTGTTGTTGCACATGAGCAAGCAGGTAATCAAGTTATTAATCAACAAGTAAAACATATTGCAATCCCGCGTCGATTTACTAATACTGCGCGTGAAATATGGCAAATGCAATTCCAATTAGAAAAACGCAAACCACATCGTGCCATAGCCTTAGTTTATATGCATCGTTTTCGTGCAGGTTATGATTTCTTACTATTAAGAGCGGAAGTGGAACCGCATTTGACTGAAATTGCTACATGGTGGACCGCTTTTCATGATGCTGATGATGAGACTCGACAAGAAATGGTTAAAGCACTTATGAAGCCCAAAAAGCGTCGTCGTCGTAGCAAAGGCAAGAAAACATCACAATCGGCAGATGTCGTGCAATCAGCGCCAGAGTAAATTTTAAAGCAGTTGCGATCTTTAAACGTTCAATTACTATTAGGATCTGTTTACAATTGATTCGGGCCTTCGGCCCCATATGCGTCAAGCTAAGCGAAAAGAGCCTAAAATTTGCACGAAAAGCTCCCTCGCCCCGCAGCTACACGCTGGATTTTGCTATCTCACTTATGTCGAAGCTGTGCGGGAGAGGGGTGGGGAGAGGGGTTTTTGGGAGTTAGCAGGGTTTAGCTTGACGAGTATAGCCTTCGGCCCTCACCCCTTTTGGGGCGAGGCTTTGTGTCCAGCATAGTAGAATTGTAAACAGTCCTAAAGCATACACTAGAAGAAGTATGGAACACATCATGGTAACAACATTTATTGGACTCGGAAGTAATCTGAGTAATCCACAAGAACAAGTCAAACTTGGCATTGAAAGTTTAAAAAAATTATCACAATCAAAATTCATCCAACAATCCTCTCTCTATCTTACTCCTGCTGTCGGTAATAGCATGCAACCAGATTTTGTAAATGCAGTTGTAGAAATTGAAACTGACATGTTAGCGATGCAGCTATTAGATGAATTGTTAAAAATTGAACGTGAACATGGGCGTGTTCGTGATGGTACGCGATGGGGGCCTCGCATCCTCGATTTGGATATATTACTGTATGACGATCAACAAATTAATTTGCCACTATTAAAAATCCCTCATCCTGGATTAATTGAGCGAGCATTTGTATTAGTGCCATTATTAGAAATCGCACCAGATACTCGACTACCTAATGGTGAGTCTTTATCAAGATACATGGCAAGACTATCTACTACTGGGATTAAAAAATTGTAAACTGTTTCTGAAAAGTAAAATAAAAAATCAAAAAAACCATAATGAATTTTCAATAAACACGGCAAATTCACTTATTGAAAACTAAAACCACCTTAATCCAAATTAGATAAAAATTTTACCAGCAATAAATTTTTTTCATTTCCCTCTTGCGTAGCAAAATAAGGATAGGTATACTGCGCATCCTTTGTTGCTGAGCACAAACCGTCACAACAAACCTAGTTAAAAGCGACTGAAAATAAATTTGAAAGAAGCTGTTGACAGGGTAAATAGATAGTGTAGAATGCGCAGCTCTTCGGCGATGAAGTCGAAGCGGAAAGTCGGTAAGGCTGATGAGTACGAAGATGTTCTTTAAAAAGTAGATACAGTCACAAGCAATTTGTGTGGGCGCTAACGTAGGCTTTTGAGTCTAAGTTGGCGAACAACGAAGATTCAAGAGAGTTTTTTTGTTGAAAGACAAAGAAAAGCGAAGTCAGCTCCATGAGAATAAGTCTGGTAGCAATATCAGACGCAAAGACAATAGCGAAAGCTATAACCAGATTCAAACTAAGAGTTTGATCCTGGCTCAGATTGAACGCTGGCGGCATGCTTAACACATGCAAGTCGAACGGCAGCACAGCCTAGCACTAAGATGTTTCGAAAGAGACGTTTTAGTGCTAGGTGGGTGGCGAGTGGCGGACGGGTGAGTAACGCGTAGGAATCTGCCTTGTAGAGGGGGACAACCCGGGGAAACTCGGGCTAATACCGCATATAATCGAGAGATGAAAGGATGGGACCTTCGGGCCATTCGCTACAAGAGGAGCCTGCGTTGGATTAGCTAGTTGGTGGGGTAAAGGCCTACCAAGGCGACGATCCATAGCTGGTCTGAGAGGATGACCAGCCACACTGGGACTGAGACACGGCCCAGACTCCTACGGGAGGCAG